>JAURKF010000008.1 GCA_030831885.1 Flavobacteriales bacterium | reverse complement strand
CTCGGGCATGTTGTCGAAGTTCATACCATATACACCCACAATGAATGTTAGGGGGACGAAAATGGTGGTGATAATTGTAAGCACCTTCATTACCTGATTCATCTTCATGCTGAGATTACTATGATATAAATCGAGCAGGTTTACGATGGCTTCCCGGTAATTCGACAGATTGTCCGATTCGTAGATGATGTGGTCGTATAAGTCTCGGTAATATTTCCCGATATCATCATCCAGCTCTCGTATCATGGTATTGATAGCTTCCTTCAGCGGGTCAACATTTCTTCTGAAGTCGAGCAGCTCTTTTCGCATAGCCAAAATGCTTTGCATCGTCCGCTCATTAGGCTTGCGCAGCACCATATTTTCGATACGCTCCAGATGCCTTGCAAAATGTTCACTGGCGGTAATATAGTTGTCGATTACTACATCGAGAATTAAATAGGCCAGGTAATAGCCATTCTTGTTGCGAACTTTTCCTTTGGAAGCTCTTATACGATCCCGAATCGAGTTAAAGCTGTCGCCGGGGCGCTCCTGAAACATTAGCAAGTATTTTTCAGAGACAATTAAGGATAGTTGCTCAATATTTAGAGTAGATGATCGCGTATCGAATTCAATCATTTTCAACGTGACGAAAATGTGATCGTCGAATATCTCAATTTTAGGTCTGCTTGTGCTGTTCATGATGTCTTCCATCACGAGCATATGAATGCTGAATTCTTTACCTATGGCTTCATTTAGAGCTGCATCATGAATGCCATCGATGTCGAACCAGCTCACGGTGCTGGCCTGGGCATAACGTGCACAGCCTTCTATCTGATCAACCTTTATTTCGCGCATGTCGGCCTGATCATAATCAATCAACCGAATGCTTACAGGAGTTTCCCTGTGGTCGCCCACATGGATAAGAGCCTCGGGGCCTGCTCCCGATTTAGCTGAACGTGATATTTCATCGCTTTGCGGAGTCATAAGCAATGCTAGATTACGAATGAAAGGTTGTAATGCATAGTATTTACATCCAAACATTCAACAGAGGTTGGCTCATAAACGAAAAAAAGAGCGCTGATAATGATCTGTAATCTTCGACAACTTTCAAACGAAAATCTACACCATGAAAGTTCACCTCATTGCTATTGGAGGCAGCGCCATGCACAATATGGCTATCGCGTTGCATGAAAAGGGAATTGATGTAACCGGCAGCGACGATGAAATTTTTGAGCCTAGCAAATCACGTCTGGCCAAACGCGATTTGTTGCCGGAAGCAGAAGGTTGGTTTCCCGAGAAAATAACGAGTAATCTGGATGCGGTTATCGTGGGCATGCATGCTCGAAAAGACAATCCGGAACTACTCCGAGCACAAGAACTTGGTCTGCGAATTTTCTCGTATCCCGAATATATCTTCGAGCAAACGAAAGAAAAGGTGCGGGTGGTGATTGGGGGCAGCCATGGCAAAACAACCACTACTGCGATGATACTTCACGTAGCCAAGGAATGCGGTGTTGAATGTGATTTTTTGGTGGGTGCTCAACTGGAGGGTTTTGATTGCATGGTGCGCTTCAGTGAAACTGCTCGATTTGCAGTAATTGAAGGCGATGAATATCTATCATCTCCAACTGATTTGCGTCCGAAATTTCATCTGTATCATCCTGATGTAGCCTTGCTTACAGGCATTGCCTGGGATCACATCAACGTATTTCCTACGTTCGAAAACTACGTGCAACAGTTCGAAATATTCCTCGATAAAATAAGCTCATCCGGTGCACTTGTCTATTGCTCCATCGACCCTGAAGTGAAGCGGATTAGCGAAGCGCACAGCGGATTGTTTAAGAAGATTCCGTATGCTGTTCATCCACATACAGTGCGCAATGGAGTTACCTACTTAACAACGAGTGAAGGCGAAATACCGCTTGTTATTTTTGGTGCACACAACTTGCAAAATTTACAAGGAGCTTTAGAGGTTTGTCGGTTGATGGGAATTGAGGATACTGATTTTTACAAATCGATTGCAAGCTTCAAGGGTGCCGCACGACGCCTCGAACCCATAAAGGAAACAGAAGATTCAGTTATCTATAAGGACTTCGCTCATTCACCATCCAAATTGAAGGCAACAACCTCTGCTTTTCAAGCGCAATTTCCAGGACGCAAGTTGGTTGCCTGTATGGAACTTCACACGTTTTCAAGTCTGAACGCTAATTTCCTGAGTGAATACAAGGATTCCATGAAGGCTGCCGACAGGGCGTATGTTTACTTTAATCCGCACACAATCGAGCACAAAAAGTTACCTCCCATTACACCTCAACAGGTGAAAGAGGCTTTTGCGTCCGATAATGTGGAGGTTTATACGGATGCGCGTTTGCTGATGCAAGAATTGAAACAGCAATCATGGCATAATGCTAATTTGTTGTTGATGACTTCGGGAAATTTCGACGGAGTCGATTTTGTGCAGTTGGCAGAGGAGTTGATTCCGTCAACCTAAGCCGACATCGAGCAACATCATAACCAAAAATCCACCGATGAATCCTAGCGTAGCTATATCGGTGAATTTGTCCTGCTGTGTTTCGGGTATTACTTCTTCTACCACCACGTAAATCATGGCTCCGGCAGCAAAGGCTAATGCGTAGGGCAGAATTGGCTGCAGTTGCATCACGAGCAATGCACCGGCAACACCTGCAATTGGCTCGACGATAGCAGATAATTGACCATACCAAAAGCTCTTGAATTTGCTCAGCCCCTGACGACGCAGCGGCATGGATACGGCCAAGCCTTCAGGGAAATTCTGCAATCCTATACCTATAGCTAGCGCCACAGCACCGCTAATCGAAGCTTCGGGAATTCCGGCTGCCACACCACCGAAGAGAACTCCCACCGCCAGTCCTTCCGGAATGTTGTGCAGTGTGATAGCCAGCACTAGTAACATTGTACTATGCCAGTTCGTTTTCATTCCCTCGGCTCGTTCAGCCGGAAAGTTGATGTGCAGGTGAGGCAATAGTTTGTCTAGTGCAAATAGAAACATCGCCCCTAAGGCAAAACCTACAGCTGCAGGCATAGCTTTCCAGAATCCTTCTCCGGGACTCATTTCGATAGCAGGCGATAAAAGCGACCAGAAGCTGGCTGCAATCATAACACCACCGGTGAATCCAAGCATTCCATCAAGGACAGAACGACGCATGGTATTGAAAAAAAACACTAGGCCGGCTCCTGCAGCAGTCACAAGCCAAGTAAACGTTGTGGCAATCAATGCGCCTGTTACCGGGTCGATCTGTTCGAAGAATTGAAGGATGCTTTCTTTCATAGAAGAAAAAACAAGTCTGAAGTTTGACTTATTCGTCGTCGTAAAAATATAGAATGAAAATCGAATGTCATGTATTTGTTAGTTGTGTAGGTTTGTGCCATGCCTAAAAAGTTATTCATCGTTCGACACGCCAAGTCGGATTGGTCGCGTGAAGGGATGTCCGACTTCGACCGTCCGCTCAATGAACGTGGTATGCGCAATGCCCCATTCATGGCCGACAAATTAGCTGAGGCTGGGCTCAATGTGGATTTTATACTCACCAGTCCTGCTAATCGGGCCTTAACTACTGCAGGTTTTTTCAAACGCCGATTAGGGCTGCGCGATACACAATGGGACACGGAGCGAAAAATTTATGAAGCTGATGTGAATCGCTTATTGAGTATTATCAATCAGCTCAATGATCAATACGCTGTCGTTATGCTTTTTGGTCACAACCCTGGTTTATCCACGCTTGTGCACGAGCTCACAGGTGAATGGGTGGTAATGCCCACTTGTGGTATCGCCGAAGTAGATGTCCCATTCGATACTTGGTCCATGGTGAGTGCCGGTACTTGCAACTTGCTTAGCTTTGATTTTCCGAAACGGTATGTTTAGAATGAAAAACCTAAGTCAAAACTGGAAAATTATTTTCACGTTGGCGGCTATCACGTTGCTCATCTCTTTGCTTTGGATGTTTCGGGTTATAATTGCTTACATCGTAATTGCGGTGGTCATTTCGTTTATCTGCGAGCCGATATCGGATGGATTAGGGAAAATTCGAATTCGAACGTGGCGTTTGCCAAGTTGGGTGCGAGCGATGTTTGCGTTGGGCACATTTATTACTGCCGTAACGCTGTTGATAGTTCTTTTCTCACCACTTGTTACAAATGAAATTCAAATCATCAGCGAAATCAATCCAGAGGAATTATCCAAGCGTATCGATTTTCAAATTGAAAGTTCCGGCTATAATATGTCGAAGTTTACAGCAGGCGAAAGTCCTACTCAATATGCCGTTCAGTATCTTCAGCAGATTTTTAGCTCAGGCTGGCTTCAGAGCACCTTCAACAATCTTTTTGGTGTCCTGGGTAATGCCATAATTGGTCTGTTTGCAGTTTTATTTATCTCATTCTTTTTCTTAAAAGAT
>JAURKF010000058.1 GCA_030831885.1 Flavobacteriales bacterium | reverse complement strand
GCCAATTTCGGAGAGAAGGAGGAAAAATATTGTATGCAGCTGCTTCGCAAATTGCGCGATTCAGGAATCAATGCCGAGATTTATCCTGAGAGCGCCAAAATGAAGAAGCAATTCAAATACGCAGACGACAAGCGTATTCCATTTGTGGCAGTAGTAGGAGATGAAGAAATACAAAGTGGAAAGGTTGCGCTAAAGAATATGCAGAGTGGAGAGCAAACACCCCATTCATTGGAGGAATTAATCGAAAAATTGCGTTCCTGAAATGGATTATCGGTCTATACATGCCGCCGACATCGAAGCATTTGAGCAAATGCTGGATGCATCAAGAGTTTTCGCTGATGATGAAACCCGTCATGATTATGGCCACGACGAAACCGAAGATCTTGTGCATCCGCCTGAGATAGTACTTAAGCCAATCAACACTGCAGAGATCAGCGCGATTTTGCGTTATTGTAATCAAGAGAGGATACCTGTAACAGCTATTGGTGGACGCACCGGATTGAGCGGAGGTGCGTTGAGTATTTTCGGCGGAGTAGGGTTGAGCCTTGAAAAGATGAATCGCATCGTTCAAATCGATGAGTTAAATCTGCAGGTGACAGTGGAGCCGGGTGTTATTACGCAGGTGCTGCAAGAAACAGTTGCAGCAAAGGGGCTGTATTATCCGCCCGATCCGAGCAGCCGTGGATCTTGCTTTATTGGCGGAAACCTAGCAGAAAATGCCGGTGGGCCTAGGGCTGTGAAATACGGAGTTACCAAAGATTTTGTACTCAATCTTGAAGTGGTGCTCGCCAACGGACAAATCATCCATACCGGTGCTAACACGCTAAAAAACTCCACAGGCTATAATTTAACTCAGCTCATGGTGGGTAGCGAGGGCACGTTGGGAGTAATCACGCAAGCCGTTTTGAAACTGATACCCTTGCCCAAGCATAATCTTCTGATGCTCGTTCCCTTCTTTGATGCGGCTAAAGCATGTGAAGCGGTAAGTGCGATTTTCCGCGCTGGTATCACGCCGAGTGCGCTGGAATTCATGGAAAGGGATGCTATCGATTGGGTTCTTCGATTTATAGACGATGTTCATGTGCCGGTTCAGCCTGAAATCCAAGCTCATTTGTTGATTGAGGTGGATGGCAATCATCCCGATGCGCTTATGGCCGATTGCGAAGTAATTTCCGAAGTGGTACAGCAGTTTGAATGCGGTGAAATCTTATTTGCCGATGACGACGCGCAAAAGGCGCAGCTTTGGAAATTACGTCGAAAAGTGGCCGAGGCTGTCAAATCGAATAGCGTTTACAAAGAGGAAGACACGGTGGTGCCCAGGTATCAACTTCCTACCTTATTGAAAGGAGTAAAAGAAATTGGAGCACGATACGGATTTCGATCGGTCTGTTATGGGCATGCCGGCGATGGCAATCTGCATGTCAATATTATCAAAGGTGAATTAACGGATAAAGTCTGGAATGACGAATTGCCATTCGCCATTCGCGAAATTTTTGCACTTTGTGTATCACTCGGAGGGACGCTCAGCGGAGAGCATGGAATTGGATTGGTTCAGCGCGACTATATGGACATAGCCTTCAATGAGGGTGAGTTGACTACGATGCGAAACATCAAGAAAGTGTTCGATGAACACCATATTTTGAATCCCGGTAAAATTTTCACGAATTGAAATGTGTTGAAATTAAGCTCTTTACAATTTGAAATGACATTTTGTTGAGATTAAATGAACTTTATTAACAATTTGCTATTAATTTCGCCTCGTATCGCTCAGTAATGATCGGTACATTTAGAGTTAGTTGAGTTGAGTCGTACTGACTCAAGACAATTACGATAGTTTTTAGTTTTTCAGTTTAAGCCAGGAAGCCCCGCTATCGAGTGGGGCTTTTTGGTTGTATATATTTTATGTTCAATGCAACTTATCAATCGTTTGAGCTACGTTACATTTGGCATTCATTAAATCTTTTTGCGATGCGTTTTCTTTCCATTTCATGTTTTTTCATTCTCTGGCTAATTCATGAGAATTCGGTTGCTCAATGCGGTTCGGATTCCACGCTTATTTCCATGTTCGTAACAGTTGATCCCTGGGGAGAGGAGAACTACTGGGAAATTGTACCAAGCGGAAATGGATGTGGCAATGGAACCTTGTATTGGGGGGCCAATGAACAGGTAGGTTGCGCAGGCACTGCACCGGCGGTAGATGGCGGCTATCCCGATAACAGCATTTTTGAGGTGCCATCCTTTTGCCTGCCTACAGGACAGACCTTTGATTTGATTTTCGTTGATTCCTACGGAGATGGTGGCCCAATATTCGAACTTTATGAAAATGGATCTTTTGCTCATACTTATGCCGGAGGTGGTACAGGAAACATCTGGACCTTTGAAGTAGGTAACAGTGGCTTACCTGCTTATGATTCACCTTGCGGAGCGTTGGAAATTATTCCAAATGGTGAAGGTGTTCTGCTCGACAATTCTTCTTGTGTGGCACAGGCTTCGGAGCCTCGCCCCGCTGGAGGTAATTGCGGCTTGTTTGGAGTATGGTGCGAGGGCAACGCTACAAACACGGCATGGGCTTATTTTGTCGCTGAGCCGAACGTAACATATGAAATTACTACGTGTAATGAAGGTGCCGGTTTTGATACCCAAATTGCGTTGTATAAGAGTTCCGACTGCCTTGGATGGTCAACTTTTGAACTCATAGCCGCCAACGATGACATGGCAGGAGGATGCGGAGTAACCAATGGTTATTCATCTCGAATTTACGCATCATGTCTGGAGGCTGGGGCAACTTATTATGTGCAGATTGATGGTTGGGAAGGTGCGATAGGTAGCGCCATAGTCACCGTTACAGAAGTAGATGTTCCCAATTCGCTGGAAGCGATATTCAATAATATCAGTTGCCCTATTTCAAAAGGGGACATTCCACAGTCCTCCATATTTCCTTACTTAACCGGAAGTGGATCCAATTTCGAATGCAGCTGGTCTGGGCCCAATGGATACGCGAGCTCGGATCACAACATCTACCAAATAGGTCCTGGCGATTATTATCTAACGGTTACCGATGCATGCGGAGAGGTGTTTGAAGCCTCGTTTACCGTTACTCAGCCAGATTTGTGGACAGTGTCCGCAGGTGAAACCGGTCCAACATGCGAAGCAACTTCCGATGGCTCTATTCAACTTAATGTAAATGGGGCGACAGCGCCGTATAGTTATGAATGGATTGGGCCATCCGGCTTTGCATCAACAGCTCAAAATGTTCAGAATTTGGCTTCCGGGAACTATCAGGTTACTATTACGGACGATAACGGTTGCGAAACTTCAGCTTATGTAATTCTCGAACCCGAGAATGAATTCAGTTTCAGTTTGGGGAATGATACCACGCTTTGTCTCAATGAACAACTTATGGTAGTTGGCCCTCCGGGTATGCTTTACCTGTGGCAAGATCAGAGTATTAACCAATTCTATTCGATTGACGCTTCGGTTTGGGGTGTGGGGCAGCACGCCTTAGTGCTTACGGCTACTACGCCTGACGGCTGCGTGTACGCCGATGATTTGGTGTTTACGATAGAAGATTGTACAAACAGTGTTTTAATTGAGGAAACTAAAAACTTTCTAGTTTTTCCTAATCCTTCAACGGAGCAGTTCACTATTCAATTTGAGCAAACACAGCAGCGCATTGAAGTAGAGCTTTTCGATCTCCAGGGGAGAAGTGTTGCCCGCGAAATTGCATTTAATACGAATCGCATGACATGGTTGCCACCTGTGCAGACCGGTGCATATCAATCCGTAATTTCAGCAGGCAACCAACGCTTCTCGATAGGTTGGACAAAGTTGGGTTATTGACCGAAACAAGTTCATAATACACTTGCAGAATTCATTGCACGGTAGCTATTTTTGCAAGCACAAACATTATTGAAAATGGGAAATTCACACGATAATCACGACCATACTGGTCATAATGAAGCACAACAAAATGAAATCGGGGGTCCGGTTGCGTTTGCGTTGATTTGCCTGACATTGGCTGTTGTGGTCATTTACTTCCTCATCTGATTGAGTTTTTGGAAACTCGCGCAGCCGGCTTCGTAGTTCGGTTGTCAAGGATTTTATTTGCAAGAATACCGTTCAGTTGAAGAGAGAGGTACTCCTTCAATTCATTGCCTTTAACGATGTTAACTTCCTGCGATAGTCCGAGGATGAATCTAGCTATTGGTTTTAAATCAAAGACTGTAGCTTTAAAGGAGTAGTATCCTTTCGAGTCCACGGGTCGTATGCTATCAAGTGTCATCGGGAATTCTTCTTTCATCAGCATTGCGGCCCGCATCGATAAATGCAACTCTATCAAAAATTCACTGTCGCTTCGCGTGAAGCCGAAAACATCCATTTCATCTATTCTATGATTTTTGCCGTTGCGAAAGGGGTGGCGAGTAATTTCAACCGACGTTATTCGGTCAATATTGAATATTTTATTCTTTTTCGATGCGATTTCAAAAGCTACCAGACTTTTGTAATTTTCTGTAAACGCAATAGGCTCAACAGCTCTATCGCTGATGTTATTTGAATTAAAACTATGATATTTTCGAAGGATTACTTGTCTTCGGGATTCAATGCTCTGCGATAACTGGTCAACTATTTTTCCGAGATGAGCATGCAGGGCCAGTTTTGTTCCAATTTGGACATCAGAGTTGATGAGTAATTTACTAATTATCGAATCTTTAATCTTAACGTTCTTGCCTGTGGACTGCAGAAGTTTTTTGAGAAATAAGATCTCATCACGTGAAAAGGCCGCATCATTGCCAGGATAATCTGAATGAATGTAGATACGATTAAACTCGTCACGGCGCAAATCAAACCCTAATTCATCCAATAAATTGAAATAACGATACAAGGTGCGCTCTGTACTGTTAAGCACATCTGCGATTTGCTTCATCGATTTGGCAGGCTCTGTTTTAAGCAGATTTATTAACTGGAATACACGAAGAATCTTGTTTTGATTGTACATAGTAAAGCCTTCAATCTAGTGTGACGTGAGCATTGAGCGAATGCAAGGTAATTACGCATGAGACACGCAATTATTTTGTCACCTCAAAGATATTTACTACTAGGCCTCCATTTCCGGGGTGTAGGATTTAGTTAGTATTTGGCTTGTGTTGCCATACTATTCTGTCAGAACAACTCCGGCCTATATTCGAAGTGCATGGTGTCGTAGTGATACCAATTCCCACCCCAGATGAAACCGTATTTTTCGAAGATTCGGACTATTTCAATGGGGATTTTATTCTTATAGGTCAGTTTGGTATTTTCATTTTTACAGCGGCAATCCCATTGCCAGTAATTAGAAAATTGGGCGTTAATGTCTATGGTCATTCCAAAGCTATGCATGCTCATTCGCGAGGTGCCGCTTATTTTACGCCAGTTAAAGGTTCCTCCGATTTTTTGAAGATAATCTTTGTATTGAGGTAGTTCATCGAGCTCCTTCGATATGGAATCTACTTTTAAATGAACGTTGTTGACACGAGTAACAAGGATTTCCTGATTTACTAATTTCGGACACCATCTTACCCG
>JAURKF010000057.1 GCA_030831885.1 Flavobacteriales bacterium | reverse complement strand
CGAGCAGCCACAAGCGGTTTTTCCCTTCGTTTTTGCGTGAGAGATAGAGCATGATGGGGGTTACTGCGCCAATCAGCAGTTCAGGGCTTCCTCCATAAAAAGTCAATCCCAACGGTGCCTGACGATGATAGGCTGCCCAATGCAACACTCCCTCGAGCGGTAAACGAAGCAGTTGCAGCGCGATAAGCAACTCCAGTCGCAGGCCCAGCGCCCATTGGCGAAGGGTGGGAACAACTAGAACGGTGAGTATGCATGCACCGGTAAATAAGTACGGAAAGAGCAAATGTGCCGAAGTTCGGTCCATATACCATCGATTGAGCGATAGGGTGCTTTGAAAGATGAGCCAAAGCAATACAGGCACGGATACCCAAGTGGCGAACTTGCTGATGTGCTGGTTTTTCGAGAAGGATACGGCGAACAAAAACCCCACGAAGGTTGTTAGTGTTAGTAGTATAAGAGAGAGCGTGAGCCCCGCGGGTAATTCGAGCATCTTTTTTTATGCAAAGAAAGTTAGGAGTTTATTAAACCATCGACTTTTCGTGAATCTTCCGCTAGTTTTGCCCCCTAACGCAACCGAAGCTCCAATTCAAGCCCTCGAATTGCAGCACCAACCTATGCTCTCAGGCACTAATAATGGCATTTCATGGCGCATCTACGAGAAAACCTCGCAGGTCGATAGGGTAGCATGGTCTCAACTCCACCCGGTGGCAGGTGCGTTTTTATGCCTTGATTATCTCTCAGCATTGGAAGAAGCCCACGACGAAGGCCTGGAGATTCGACTTGCCATGTTCTACAAAGGATCAGAGCCGCTTGGAATCGCTGCTTTTCAAATAGCGCATTTCGTGACCAGTGAAGATGCCTATTCCAATGTTTTTCTGAATTGCATTAACGCAGTGGCCCGCAGAATTCGTGGAAAGCACATACACAACATTCTGATCAACGGTAATGCCTTTGCAACGGGAGAGCATGGCTTTTCCTTTCAGCCCGAGATAAACAATGAAACGATTGCATTTTGTTTGCATCACTCCATGGAGGCCATTGCTAAGCAAGAGCAAAAGAAGGGGAGGCGCATTTGTGCCATGGTGACGAAAGATTTTTATCCGAATACAGTAGGAGTAGCCGATCATCTGAAGCGCTACAGGTTTAGAAAGTTTCAGGTAGATCACAACATGGTAATGCCCGTGCTTGCCGAATGGAACACCTTCGATGACTACCTCGATTCACTCAATACGAAGTTTCGCACCAAGGCGAAGGCAGCACTGAAACGCTCATCCAATTTGCGAATAGTGGAAGCCACAGAGGCTGATGTACTCAAGCATGCCGATGCCATGCAGCGCCTTTATGAAAACGTTTATATGAAGGCCGATTTCCGTTTGGGAAAACTTCAATCGAAAGCATTGGCCGAATTACTTAAACGCATACCCAATCAGTTTTTTGTAAGACAGTATTTCTTGAACGATGAGCTGGTCGGATTCATGACGGCTATGCGGTGCGGAAACGTTGTAGAAGCGCATGTCATCGGCATTGATTACAACACCAATCGCGATCATGGAGTGTATCAAAGAATACTCTACGATTATGTGGAATTGGCCATTGGCTTGCGATGCACGCGTATTGTATATGGACGTACGGCCGCAGAAATTAAATCGACGGTAGGTGCTTTTCCGGTGGATTTGACCTGTTGCATTAAGCATCGACGAATTATTTCGAATACGTTGTTGTCGATGATCATCAACTACGTGAAGCCTTCGGATTATCCGCAGCGCGAACCTTTCAAGGCGGAAGTAACCGCAAAAATTCAATCACATCCTCTATACAAAAATCATGAGTGGAATCCAACGAAGTGAGCGCGTTTTATTGGTCGTTCTGGCGGCCATACAGTTCACGAATATTGTGGATTTCATGATCATGATGCCCATGGGCGATATCCTCAAAAAGGAGCTTTCTATTGGTCCTCAGGAATACGGCTTTTTAGTTTCGAGCTATGGTATTGCAGCTTTCGTAACAGCATTTGCCGGTGTGTTTTATCTCGATAATCTCGATCGTCGCAAAGCACTGTTGACGGCCTATCTCGGGTTTATGATTGGAACGCTCTCGAGCGCAATACTGCCCAACACCGACAGCGACTCACTGAATTATGCGTTGTTCATTCTTACGCGTGTTATTACAGGGCTTACGGGTGGTTTGCTGGGTGGATTGGTTATGTCGATAGTAGGCGATGCGATTCCATTGGAACGTCGAGGAAGAGCGATGGGAATTGTTACGATGTCTTTCTCGCTGGCTGCTATTCTCGGGATGCCCATAGCACTCACCTTGGTCGATGTGTTCGACAATAATTGGCATGTTCCATTTTACGGCGTCACACTATTGGCTATTCCCATTTGGATCATGGCATGGAAACAAATTCCACCCATGAGCGATCATCTGAAGAACAGACCACCGTACGATCGAACCGCTGCTATTCGTCTTGCGTTTACATCGCGTGAACAACGAAATGCGCTGCTGTTTACGGTGCTCCTGGTACTGGGACAATTCACCGTGATTTCGTTTATGACTCCCTACTACATCAACAACGTAGGGCTCGAACAAAGCGACATCAAATGGATATACCTCGTGGGTGGAGCAGCAACGGTAGTGAGTGGGTTTTTTATTGGAAGAATGGTCGACAAGGTGGGCCGCTTCCGTGTGTTTACAGTTGCTGCGTTATTGAGCTTGATTCCTGTTCTGGTGATTACGCATTTGCCTCACGTGTCTTTGTGGGTGGTCTTGCTCATCGCAGGCTTCTTCTTCGTGTTGGTTTCGGGACGAATGATTCCGGCGAATACCATTGCAACCGCCGTGGTGAACCCGCAGCAACGTGCCGGCTTCATGAGCTTAAATTCGGCCATGATGTCGTTGGCCAGCGGTTCTTCAGGAATTATTTCGGGTGCGATTATTTCGCAGGTGAACGAGCATGCACCGCTCATGAATTTTGAATATGTGGGATACCTCGCCGCCGCAAGCACACTTCTCTCTCTGGTGATTGTGCGCATCTTGAAAAAGATAGCAAATCAAAAAGCACTGTAGCCCCCACCTCTCACCTTTCACCTTTCACCTT
>JAURKF010000056.1 GCA_030831885.1 Flavobacteriales bacterium | reverse complement strand
ATTGGTAGGTTGTCCGTTGGGATTGCGCGAAGCAAGGCAAAACTCGATGCCTGCATCCACACCATTTCCATAGCCGTGAGTTCCCGGGGTGCGGCGAAAATCTTCATTCAATGCAGCAATCGCTGAGAATACCTGCTCATCGGTGATGTTGCTTCCGGTACCGTAAGTTTCTCCTTTATGGATAACGTGAACAACAACAGGGATGGTATATAATTCTTCTGAACGCTGTGAAGGGTGCAAGTTGCTGTTCATTCCCAATACGCGCTCCATGTAGTAAAAGCTGCGGCTGAATTCGATATCATGGGTCATCAACGAGTCGTTGAGGAGGTCGGAAGGACATGACTGAGCTAGGGCTGAAAAGGATGTGAGAACGATCGCGAAGAAGGTTATGGTTAATCTTTTCATCTTGTTCATTGATTGGATTGTCAAGTAAACAAGGTCTTTTACTCCGGCAGGGCTGAATTGGTTTCGTTTGAGTCTAAATTTTTTAGATGATGATTGTCAGCATGCTTTATAAAGCTTAATGTTCTGATTTATAGTTTTTTGATTCTTTGTATTAGAAAAGCAAAACCCGTCAATCGAATGGATTGACGGGTTTTAAGTAGCAAGGTTAATATTGGAATCTTATGCTTTCGGTCTTTTAGAACACGGTAAGTTTTCGCTGAGATCTTATCTGATTGGCGCGCAGGGACACCACATAAAGACCTTGGCTTAGTGGCGTGTCGGGTTGTAGAACATAGGAAGTTGTTCCTGCCTGCAATTGACGACTGATAAGAATTCTCCCGGAGGCGTCCATCACATCCAATTGCATGGATTCACGGGCGAATGCAGTGCTATTGATTTGAAGCGTTATCAAATCTCCTTTTCCGGGGTTGGGATAGATCTGAAACCCAAATTCTGTGGAGCCTATTTCTTCGATTGATACAATATTAAGTGTAAACGTACAAGCGACGCTCCATGCGGTGTATCCAAGATTACCCAAATTACAGCTTACACTTATTTCATACGTTTCACCGATTACCAATTGAAGCGATTCATCAATCGTGAGTATTGGTGAATCTGTTGAGGATGTCCAGTCGAAGTTTGTGCCTACGATATGCCATTGATAGTTCACAGCTCCATCCAGAGCCAACGCTTCAATGGTTTCTCCCCATGTTTGAATGGTAATTCCGCAGTCTGCTGCTAGAATTTCGGTTGTAGGAAGTTCGGAGGCAACGGTAGTTACGTTACAGTCTTCGCCAAAAGGCCCCCATGTGCCTTCAATGCGCGCCATCACTGCAACCACATAGGTGGTGCTGTAATCAACTCCGGGTATGCTGCTCAATGGGAAGATAACATCAGCGGTATACTCTTCAATTAATACAACATTGGAGGTGTTAGATATGCGCCACATATATTGATCGGCACCGATTACCGCATCACACTCAAGTGTTGCATCGAGAGGTAAATCGATTGCATTGCAAAACAGAGCAGACAGCTGTGTGGGCGGAACGGTAGGTTCACAATTGTATATAATTTCGGCCGATGTGTTAGCGCTGCAGCCATTCGCATCGGTAACCGAAACAAGGTAAACTCCTGCTGTCATGTTTTGCAACTGCGATTGGTCGCTTCCATTGCTCCACAGAATAGTGTAGGATGGTACGCCACCTTCTATGGTAACTTCCGCGCTTCCATCGTTTCCGTTGCATGTCTCTTCAGCAGTTACAGTTGCTATTATAACAAGTGCGGCTGGCTCTAGTATTGTTTCCTCCTCTTGCGCTGTACAGCCGTTACCATCTTGAACACTAATCGAAATATTTCCTGCTGTCAAACCATCTGTCAAGGATTCAGTGCCGCCATTGCTCCACAGGTATTGATAAGGTGCAGTTCCCCCTTCAGCTATAGCAGAAGCAGAGCCTGAATTTGCACCGTTGCACGTGATATCGATGGTTGTAATGCTTACAAGCAAGGCACTTGGCTCACTGATGGTAGCTGTTGCGCTTCCTTGACAGCCGGTACCATCGACCACGTTGAGGCTATATTCGCCGGGTGCCAGATTGTCGATGGTGGAAGTGATCGCTCCGCTACTCCACTCGTATGTGTAGTTTTGATCTCCACCATTCACCAAAACACTGAGACTTCCATTGGCTGATCCAAAGCATGTTATAGCGTCTTCTTGTAAGTAAACAGAGAGATTATTGCTTTGAGTAATTTCAAAAGAATCTGTGACTTCGCATCCATTCGCATCGCTTATTGTAACCGAGTAGATTCCAATGGCGAGAGATTCATTGATGAGTGTGTTAACTCCATTGCTCCAGAGCACCGTGTAAGGTTCACTGCCTCCGGAAGGTGCCACAAGCGCCGAACCGTTGAGGTCACTGCATGCAATATCAAAATCGGCCAGGTTCGTCGCTATTGCCGAGGGTTGATTCACGGTAAAGCTTTCGTTCGATGAACAACCTTGAGCATCTGTAGCGGTGGCTATATAAGTTGAAGCAGAGAGGTTACTGATTTGTGCACCCACTGCGCCGTTGCTCCAGCTAATGCCAATTGCACCAGTTCCGCCAGAAGCTGCCAACGAAATAGCTCCGTCATTTCCTCCGAAACATTGGACGTTTTCAATGCTTCCGGTCAAGCTTAGTGCTGGCGGACTGCTTATCGTAAATTCCTGACT
>JAURKF010000055.1 GCA_030831885.1 Flavobacteriales bacterium | reverse complement strand
CTGCCCAACCGCTCCCATCAAATGCCACATTATTGCCCAATAATACCAGCGGACCGGTGCCGAAATAATGAAGCAGTCCGCCCGACTTGATTGAATTCGGCCCATACCGAAATTCAATTACACCCGAATTCTGATAAAGCCACAATTGGAAATTGGTGGTGTTATTGAAGGTGAAACTAGCTTGCTGTTCGCCATAAAATCCTACGTTCTTCCATTCCAACTTGAAAATCTGATTGCCGGGAGGTCCCTCGAGCTGATACGAAATTGGGCTAACCGCAGCAGTGTCGTTTGCGGTCATTATATCGGCGAAATAAGGTGCCAAAAGCTCTACCGTATCAGGAGCAGCCTCGTTGAGATTGACCACTTGGCTGCCTGGTGAAATGATTCCCAATGTATTGGTAACCGTTTCAAAAACTGTAAACTGAAACCCCGTTGATGTAATGTAGAAAGGATCGTCCCACACATCTGAATTGCTGATTGATATAGGCTCAGAAAGATCGTAGTAAGGATCGCTCAAGACAGAGAATTCGTAGGGAAAATTCTGAGCGCACACTGGAGCGCAGCAGCATGGCAAGAGCATTACGAACCAAAAAACAGATTTCATAGAAGACCAATTATTCTTTCAAAGGTAGGACGCACACCTACGTTCCGAGTTACAACACCTAAAGAAATTCAAGGTTCACTGCTGCTAAAAGAGCTTAGAAATCAATTATTACTCCTGGTACTCTATGGCGACAATCAATTCGTTGCGTCTGCACAAAAATTGATAGGGTGCATTATATCCCAAAAATCTGAAGTGACCACTATGCTTAATTCCGCGCTCTTGCAGGAGAACTTCCAATTTGGCTGCATACTTCTGTATATCCTTATCGGAAGCATAACCACCAAAGCGAATGGCTGCAACATATTCGGGTTTAGTGGTCGATAGGTGAACACCGGGATCGTTGGGCTTAGGCAAATTATCGGGTGTCATTCCTTGAGGCATTACAAAGCTCATCGTGGAACCGGTCTCGCTTATATCCATATGCACCGGAGCCGTCATTGCAATCGACATCCCATCTTGATTTCCACCGAAAATATACCCGGCCAATTTCCGAAAGCCCGGAGAAGCAACATCCTTGTAGGTAGATGCGGAAGACATCACAGTTGCGAGTGTTGCCGACGGGTAAAAACGGATTTCAAACTCCTTTTCTTTTTTCACAACAGTATAGGGTTGCTTTTCGGTTTTATTGGAAGCCATAAGTGTATAGAGTTGGGTCAACGCCGGTATGAGTATTACCAGCAGCACTAACAAGAGAACTTTCTTTTTCATAATTCTACCGTTAACCGAACAAAAAAAGGTGTCCGCAACATTTTTAGAAGTGATTTCTGAGAGCATAACAACCGAGATGCATCATTGTTTCAATGTGGGACTAAGCGACAAGAAGCAGCTGAATCGTTGTTTTGTTTATATTGCCCCAAATAATCAAAATCAAATCACATGAAAAAACCTCTACTCTTTCTTACACTTTCAGCCTGGGGCTTGGCCGCAGCCGCACAAACCGTAATCTTTGAAGACAACTTCGACTCGTATGCAGCCGATATGGGTGTTGCCGAGCAGAGCTTAATTTGGGACACATGGGACGGCTCTGCCGGAGTCGATGGTATGGTTTCAAACGTAGTTGCTTTCAGTGGAACCAATAGCGCCAAGATTGAAGGCATGGCTACCGACCTTGTATTGCCGATTGGCCCATATTCAGCAGGCAAATACGATTTAAAATTCAAGATGTATCTCACCGATGCCGGTGGCTATTTCAACCTCCTTCATCAATGGAGCGCAACTTCAACTACCTATCAATGGGCATGTGACGTGTTTTTCGGTGTAGATGGCACTGTGAGCTGGGTTACCGGCGGTGCTCAAGGCGGCCCATCATCTGTTGCACTCAATGAGTGGTTTGATGTGCAGGTAACGGCAGACATGGACAATGATATGGGGTATATCTATATTAACGGTGCAATGATAAACAGCTGGCAGTGGTCGCTCAACAACGCCAATGGAACTGCAGGTCAGAACGTACTTGCAGCTGTTGACTTCTTCGGCACAAACGACGCCAGCGGCGAAGGACTTTATTACATCGATGATGTTCAAGTAATTGAAAGCACAGGTGTCAACACGCAAGAAGTTCACGCTGCCTCTTTCGGCATGTGGCCTAATCCGGCAAACAATGTATTGACTATTGCGTTACCTTCAACTTCTCAATCGGCCGATGTACAAATATTCGACGCACAAGGACGTATGGTCGTTAATACGCTCGTAACTTCTACCATGCAAAACGTGAATGTTTCAGCATTCGAAGCAGGTCTTTACACTGTGCGCGTAGTGTGCGGTGAGGAAGTGTATGCGCAGAAGTTGATTATTGAGTAAATAGTGAAATAGTGAAATAGTGAATCAGTGAAATAGTTAAATGGTGAAAGTGACTAGTAACCATATCACTATTTCACCTTTTCACTAAAAGGCCATCCGTGCGGATGGCTTTTTTTTTTGGCATTTCGCTATTGCTTCACGAAGCGTGAGTAGCTTGTTTGTTTCTGATCTGTTTTAAGTTGAAGCATATAACTGCCTGAAGCCAGTGCCTGCGTATTCAAGCTGAACAGACTGTTCATCGAGGTGCCTTGTTGAACGAGTCTTCCATCCATACTCAATATGCGCCAATCAACAAATATCGGACGCTCCAATCGAACCCAAAGCTCTTCCTTTGCAGGATTGGGATATACGGCAATACTTCCCCAAGATGAAGCATAGTCCACAGAGCCGATGATATCGATATTAACACACGATGTATCGCTGATACAACTTTCACCAAACGTTTCATACACACACAATGCACCCGTAGGAGTGCCCGACCATTGCACCACACAGAGGGAATCGTTCTGAGAAAGGATGGTTCCATTTTCAACGATCCACGTCAACGCGGCACCGGGGAAATAATCGGACACCCAATATTGAGGCGTCTCCGAATCGATAATACTCAATGGACCATTGATGGCAAGAGGAATTGGCAGATAACACGAGCCATTATCCC
The DNA here is from genome assembly GCA_030831885.1 of Flavobacteriales bacterium. The sequence continues at coordinate 4,191 of JAURKF010000055.1, read as the reverse complement.
ACAGTGCAAGTGAGTCATAATTGCATGCATTCACATCCATACAACCATAGAGCGATTCGCACAATGCAATCAACGAATCGCTCGCAACCAATGCAGGATCATAACCAATCAACATAATTTGGGTCGTGTCGGTTGCATACTGACCGCAGTCGTCACCGCTTGTCAACACCACCTGCGAATTTTGGTAAAACGACCAGTCCACGTTCGATGACTGCCAATCGCCCTGATAAAAAGCATCTAAATACCAATAATAATAATAGGTGGAAGCACCATTACCACCGCTAACTGTTGATTGAATTATAACACTCTGACCACACATGACTTCAACGGTATCCGGTAACACAACCGATATGGGGGGAACGTTCACCGTTATATTCAATGTATCTGTTGCGGTATTGCCGCATGCATCGACAACTCGCACATACACGTCACCTACATTTGACGTATAAATAGTGGCTTCGTTGTTATCACTGAATATATATGAATTATTCGATGCCGTGAAATAGTAATTTAGGGCAGGCACGCCACCTTCCCCGTAGGCATAGATGGAATTATTCGCCCCGCACTCTAAAGGCAGTATTCCATCGGTATCTTCCAAACTAACTGTTACCGGATCAAATTGGAAAACGTTGTAGTTCAAGTTGACCGTTATAGGCTGCAGACCGCAAGTATCACCCACCGTGACCGTATAGTATGTGGTATCTGTTAGGTTTACACTGAAAGAAGCTTCCGTGCTTCCATTGTTCCACAGATAGGTATAGTTGCCAAATCCACCTTGCACAATAGGCTCCACGAATACATCGCCAGGACAAATATCCACAGTAAAACCTTGCACTATAAACGGATAGACGACATCGCTGATATAAAATGTAAAATTGGAATAGGCACTAGCACCATTGCACGACGATGGTACCATCATATTCAACATCACAGTATCCACAAACTCTACCGTAGAGTCTTCAAAAGCATCGAATGAGAGATCCACAAACAACTGCTGCGGATTGAACACGACTGAATCCGGCATTGCATTGTAGTCTGTGCCTTCCAGCGCGCTTCCGCTCCAATCGAGATAACAGGTGAGAGGTTCTTGATCATTACTAACCACCGGTCGATGAATACGCACAGCGCCTTCGCTGCATTGCTCGTAGGCAACGTTATTGTTCGGTCCGTCAACATTGAATTGCAAACTCGCTGTGGATGCATAGTCCGATGAAAGTGTGCCACCCTTAATAAAAACCCCAGAATCCAACGAATTATCAGAAGCATCGCAAATTGCAATCTTCACGTGATAGGTTTGTCCGCAGGTCACCTGCAGTGCAGATGAAATCACATCTGTAAAACCATCCAATTGAATGTTGTTATCATCAATGATATACGGATCATATCCAGAGTTAATCAATCCCCATAATTCACCATCGCTTAACGCTTGATTATAGTATTCACAATTGTTACAAGGCCCTTGCAAACCATTTCCGTTGTTAATTGAGTTCACGGATACCGGAATATCCGTACCCGGAATTACAGCCATATTGACCCCGTTATTTAGGAACGGGCCGCTGATGCCCGGACCGCTAACGAAGATGCCGAATACGTCATTGTACAGCGAAGAAACGTAGCTATCATACTCATCCGAACCCCAAACAAATTCAAACTGAATAGAGTCGCTGAACGGGATGTAATCGAACTCAATAACCGTAAGATCATTCACCTCATTTCCTCCATTGGCCGAGACCAACGCCCACATATCAGAGTCCGAATCTCCATTGCTGCTTACTCCATAACTTGTTTGTGATCCATCATTATTGGGGCCGGCCAACTCATATGCATTACCGGTAGAAAGGGCCAACCCTGAGCTGATACCTATGTTGCAATTCGAACATTGAAAAGTACCTACTGAAGGGGAATAGGCCATCTCAGCGGGTTGTCCATTGTAGGTTATATTGAATGCCTGTGCACCCGGGCCCATAATATAATGGACCATTTGCGCAACCGTAATGTCGGATTGAACTACTAGTTGTGCATCACATCGCGCACCGCATAAGAAAGATAGCATTAGAGCCGAAAGGGTGAGCGTATGGCATCCGGAAAAATTAATTCCTGAAAATTTCACTGAATTAAAACGAATGGGTAGGAATTTGTTCATCGCGCAAAAATATTCGCGGATGGATCAAAGACACTAATCAAAAACCTTTGAATGCTGCGATTCTTAGCGATTGGAATTTGTAGATTAAGTAAAAAACACATCCACTAACCACCCACAGAAACCCCGAGCAACTGACCTACTGCAAACGTTATGGCCGCGGCTGCCAATCCGAAAAAAACTTGTCTAAGCCCCGATTTCCACATACTTCTTCCGGTGAAAAGCGTTATCGAAGCGCCAATCAAAAACAACCCGATGGAACTTGCAGCAACACTCAACAGGATCGCAGTATACCCTTCTGCGAAGAAGAACGGAAAAAGCGGAATAATGGCACCGATAGAAAACAGGAAGAACGAGTATAGCGCTGCTTCCATCGCCGAGCCTTTGAGTTCCTCCGGGTTAATGCCCAATTCCTCACGCACCAGAAATTCATGTGCTCGTGTTGTGTCGTTCAAAATTTCGCGGGCCATTGCATGTGCCTGAGCCTCGGGAATTCCTTTTGCGATATAGATGAGCGCAATCTCCCGAAGCTCTCCTTCGGGATTTGTCTCCAGTTCCTCCATTTCAAGATCCATCTGGTTCTCGTAAAGTTCTTGCGAACTCTTCACAGAGATCCATTCGCCCAGCGCCATCGATAATGCGCCGGCCAATAATCCGGCACTTCCTGCAAGCAGCACATTGTTCCCCCCTTGCGTTGCACCGGCCACACCCATCACCAAACTGAAGTTCGACACCAAACCATCGTTGCCACCCAGCACCGCTGCGCGCAGAGCATTACCTCCTACAGAACGATGACGCTTTTCGAAACGCGCCAGACTTGTGCCTGAAATACCCGTGTTAGAATCGAGCAAGCTGCGCAAAATGCGCACATGATTCGTTTCGCTGCCTGTAATAGGCTGTTGGAGTTTCGACTTAGCCTGGATGACTGCACCCGAGATGCTCTTCTCTGTGTCCATCAACACGCCCAACACGTACTCAAAGCCAAACCATTTTCCGATGTGATGCAATATTCTAGCACGCAGGGAAGGCGGCGGCAATACCAGCGCACCTTCCGGCTGTTGTTTGCGAAGAAATGCTTCCGCATGTCCCCGCTCGATTTCGCTCATTTGGCGAAAGACATTGGCCACAACAGAATCTTCTTCATGATCGGCGAGCACGCCGTAGAGGAAAGAAGCGTCGATCTCAGTTTGGATACCGGATGATTTAGATTTCATCGAAAAAACTAGCTGTAATTAGACGAAAGTATGCGCTTAAGACTTGAGTCAAACGCAAGGCTAGTAAAAGTTGATTAACCTCAGTGATTAAAGAGCCTAAATGGCTCGTGTACCCATTCTCTGCGCCAGCAAATAAATCACCGCCATCCTCACGGCAACACCATTCTCGACCTGATCGAGGATGATGCTCTGATTGCTGTCGGCCACATCGCTGGTAATTTCAACCCCACGATTGATGGGGCCCGGGTGCATAATGACGATTTTCTTCGAAAGACTATCGAGCATGGCCTTGTCGAGCCCATACTGCATACTGTATTCGCGCAAGGAAGGAAAATAAGCCACTCCGGCATCTTGCCGCTCGAGCTGAATGCGCAGCATGTTGGCTACATCGCACCACTCGAGTGCATTGCGTAGGTTATGCTCCACCTTCACACCCAAACTTTCAATATGCTTTGGAATGAGCGTGGTGGGGCCGCATACCATGACCTCGGCACCCAGTTTTTTCAAGCAGTAAATGTTGGAAATAGCAACACGCGAATGGGTGATATCGCCTACAATGACAACCTTCTTTCCCTCTACGCTGCCTAGCTTCTCACGTATCGAGTATGCATCAAGCAGCGCTTGCGTGGGATGCTCGTGCGTACCGTCGCCTGCATTTACGATAGCCGCATCAATGTGTCGGCTCAGAAATACGGCAGCGCCGGGCGACGCATGACGCATCACCACCATATCGACCTTCATCGCAAGAATATTATTGACCGTATCGACCAGCGTCTCACCTTTCTTTACGGACGAACTGCTCGCTGCAAAATTGACCACATCGGCACTCAGGCGTTT
>JAURKF010000054.1 GCA_030831885.1 Flavobacteriales bacterium | reverse complement strand
CGGCGGCGGCGGCGGTTGTCGTTACGGTTATTTCTCCGACTTCGGGCAATCGAATCCGTTGGAAATTTCAGCAAGCTTTTGTGAGGGCGATACCATCAGTATAGAGCCCAACGACGATTACTTGAGCTATGCTTGGAGCACAGGCGATACAACTGCAGCCATCAGTGTTTCAGAACCCGGTGAGTATAGTCTCACGGTTGAAACCTCGCCCAACTGCATCGATAGCGATACCATCTATGTAGAGATGTTTTTGAATCCGCTCATCAATTTGGCATTGTTTGATACGTTGGTGTGCGATGACATAACACCGGTAGTTGTTACTGCGCCTGCTGGCTTTGATACCTATACCTGGATGGATACACAGGACAACGTTCAAGTATCATCCGGACAAACCGCTTTCTTAACCGAAGGTCGCTACAATGTAATCGCGCTAGATAGCAATGGTTGTTACTGGCCCAGCATTGCGCCTGTGATTGTCGATTTCGAAGAGTGCGAGTTAATCATCCCCAATATCATTACACCTGATGGCCCTCCCGGAGCGAGTATCAGTCAGTCGAACGACAACAATGCCTTTTTTGTAAAATCATTGCGTTTATATCCCAAATCGAAGCTCACCATTTACAATAGGTGGGGCAACAAGGTATATCACTCCGAAGATTACCAAAACGACTGGGTTCCACGCGATTTGGCAGACGGAACGTATTACTATGTTCTTCAACTTCGTCAGCCGAATGGCACGTATGTGAAGTATGCAGGGGATGTGACGATTTTGGTGGGGGAGTAGTTGCAATTTAGATTACGGATTACGGATTACGGATTGCGGATTGGGGGGTGGTTTGCGATAATGGAAAATCTGCTTACACTTTAAAATTGGAAGATGCTTTTAATGATACGTCCTGCTGCTTTTGAACTCAATGCTCAAACAGCAGTGAACAATTACTTTCAGCCTCAATCGGCTGATGATGCAGAGGCAATACATGCAGAAGCCTTGCGCGAGTTCAATGCACTGGTGGATGCATTGCATTCGGCCGATATCGAAACCGTGGTGGTGCAGGACACCATCGAACCGCACACTCCCGACAGCATCTTCCCCAACAATTGGGTGAGCTTTCATGAAGAGGGACATGTGCTCTATCCCATGTTTGCGGCCAACCGTCGGCTGGAGCGAGGCCTCGATATCTGGTCGGTGTTGCCGCCTTCAATGTGTGTGCTTGATTTATCGGACGAAGAAAACCTCGGTCGTTACTTGGAGGGCACTGGCAGCCTAGTGCTCGATCGCAAACACCGTGTGGCATACGCGGCACTTTCGCCCCGCACGCATGTTGAATTGGTGACCCGCTGGTGTGAAGTGATGAATTATACTCCCGTTGTGTTCAATGCTCTGCAAACGGTCGATGGCAAGCGACTTCCAATTTATCACACGAATGTGATGATGTCGGTAGGTGAGGGGTTGGCCCTTTGGTGTCCTTCGACCATTGATGATGAGTCGGAGCGAGAAAAAGTGGAGCAATCTCTCTCCAAGGGCAACTGCGAGCCCATTGCCATAAGCGAGGCTCAGATGCATTCGTTTGCCGGAAACATTCTGCAAGTGTTCAATCGAAAGAACGAGCCCTTCATACTGATGTCGGCTGCAGCCGAGGCTGCTTTACGAGGTCCTGCTCTCAGCGCACTGAAACATCACGGCACCATCCTCTCCAGTCCCATCCCAACCATTGAGCGCTATGGCGGAGGGAGTTTGCGGTGCATGGTGGCGGAGGTAGTGGCTAGTGAGTAGTGAGTAATGACTAATGACTAGTCACTATTCACTATTCACTATTCACTAGTCATTAGTCATTACTAACATCGCCTGGTCGAAACTCTCGTACATAACCCAAAAATGACCGCGGTTAGGTTAGTACGTTTACGCATACAAGATTCTGAAATGCGAAAACTTATCCTCTTTTCACTGGCTGCCGCCATGCTCGGTTCATGTGCCACCAACACCAGCACACGCAGCACTCAACGTAAAATGACTCGTCCTGCAACAGGTACTTCAAGCAACCTCGACGTGCTAATGCGACCCGTGCTGGCCGACGTGACCATTAGCGAGAAGCGAGAAGTATTTGTTTATACCACTTCCAGTGAGGATATGTCCACGGCACTTTATCTGGGTGGCGGTAAGAAAAAGGGTGAAGAGCTGTTTGTTTCCTCACGCGAAGTGATGAAGAAGGAAGCAGAAAATCGCGCTCAATTCGCCTTTCTGGAGGAATACAAGTGCGACTTTTTAATCGATCCCATTTACCTGTTTCAACTCGAAAATTCATCAGAGGATAATACCGTGAAAATTAAAGTACAGGTTGCTGCGTACACGGCAAAGTACAAGTCATTTACCCAACCGGACAGTTTGCCTAAAAGTGTGATTCAGGCAAACTCGCTTGTTGATCGCGAGCTGCCACTTGTAACCAATACAAACTCATACATCGACCGCACCTTCAGGGCATGGGCTTTCACTATAGGGGCTGAAGGAGCCAAGACATTTGGTGATTGGGCGACCAATACGCCATATGGTTATGGCGGCAGTGTTATGCTCAGTTATTCTCTGGGTAAAAAGATGGACGTTATCGGCCAATACAGTTTCCTGAGTTTATCAATCGACCGGACAGTTAGTGATGTATTCAGGAAATCGTTAATGCGCCCTGCACAAATTGGTGTGAAAGCTTATTTCGCTCAACGCGATAAAGGACTCTATGGTTTTGCTCAATACGGGTCGTTCCTCTTCACAACCACGCGTTATGATGAGTTGGCAGAAACGTCATCTACTTACAATGACGTATTCGATGGCTTTTCGGTAGGAATAGGCTATCAGGTAAATAGGGATCTCGATATTTCGGCGAAGTACACCACGCTGGGCACACCTGTGCAGAACTCGAATTATATTGGAGTAAGGGTGGGCTATCGCATTTTCGGATCGAAATAAATTGCAAGTGGCGAGTGACAAATGTTGAGTGACTGCTCACCATTTGTTACCACTCACTATCCATTTGTCAGTGGTCATTAGTAACTAGTCGTTAATTTTGCTGCATGATGTTTTCCGGATTCGATATGCACGCCATTGTCGGTGGCGCAGTAAAGAAGGCTTGTATCGATTTATTCTCAGTCGAACTTACCGATGGGCAGCTGCAGTTGCAGAAAACTCGCAAGGAGTTTGAGGGGAATATTACTGTCGTCGTTTTTCCATTGACGAAACTATCGAAGCTATCACCCGAAGCAACCGGTGAGGCGCTCGGTAATTACATGACGGAACATGTGAAGGAGGTCAGCAAGTTCAATGTTGTAAAGGGATTCCTTAATATTTCGATGAGTGCTGAATACTGGAAAGGATTCTTTGCTGATGCCTTATCGCACGACGATTTTGGTTTTGCATCTGCTAATAGTGCGTCGCATGTTATGGTGGAGTACTCATCGCCCAACACCAATAAACCATTGCACTTGGGCCACTTGCGCAACAACTTTTTGGGGTATTCGGTAAGTGAAATCCTAAAGGCTGTAGGGCACCGCGTAACGAAAGTGCAAATCATCAATGATCGCGGCATTCATATCTGCAAAAGCATGGTGGCGTGGACCAATTTTGGCAACGGCGAAACGCCTGAATCATCAGGGTTGAAGGGCGATAAATTGGTAGGTAAATACTATGTTGAGTTTGATAAAGCGCATAAAGCGCAGGTGAAAGAACTGATTTCACAGGGCATTGCTGAAGAGCAAGCGGCACAACAAACTGCCATTATGCAACAAGCACAGGCAATGCTCCGCTCCTGGGAAGCGCGCGATGAAGAAACGATTGCGCTTTGGAATAAAATGAATGGATGGGTGTACGATGGCTTTGCATCAACCTACAAAGCTATGGGGGTCGATTTCGATAAACTCTATTATGAAAGCAATACCTACTTATTAGGTAAAGAATT
>JAURKF010000053.1 GCA_030831885.1 Flavobacteriales bacterium | reverse complement strand
TGGTTTGTGTTAAGCCACGAATTCACGAATGAGGATAGTTATAGGACACGAATTCACGAATGGTTTGTGTTAAGCCACGAATTCACGAATGAGGATAGTTATAGGACACGAATTCACGAATGGTTTGTGTTAAGCCACGAATTCACGAATGAGGATAGTTATAGGAAACGAGTTCACGAATGGTGAGTACGGGTTGAGAGTGGCAATCGAATGCCAAGTGATTGGAACCCTAATTCAGAAACAATTGACTAGCGAGGAAGGTATTGAAGCAACTTTGAAAGAGGCTTACGAATGAGGGTTAAGAATCCCGGCTGAAGTCCATTCATCTTCCACGCTAAACGATCTTCTTTGTTCGCCTTCCATCGATTTTTCAGGGTAACGTTGCTTTGACCGCCGGCACGCATCTTCGTTATGACCCTCGGGAGATACGCAAGGCTGATTCCATGCTTGTGGATGAATCGCAGCATCAATTCATAGTCTGCAGCAGAGCGCAATTGGAGGCTATATAAACCATGCATCTCGTAATGCATTCTTTTCACAAAGAAGGTCGGATGAGGTGGCATCCAGCCACGCATAAAATCGCCGTGACGATACTCTCCTGACTTCCAAGAGCGAATCACTTTATCCGTTGACGTGCGATCGACATATACCAAATCGGCATAGCAAGCGTCTGCGTTGTCTTTCTGAATTGCTTTAACGATGTCACTAATAACACGGTTATCGGCATAGAAGTCATCGCTGTTGAGAATGCCAATAACATCGCCCGTGGCAGCGCGAACGCCTTTATTCATGGCGTCGTAAATTCCTTTGTCAGGTTCTGAAATTATGGTCGCAATTTTATCTCGATAGCGATTTACAATCGCCATCGTATCATCCTTCGACGCTCCATCTACTATGATGTACTCGATACTCGGGTAGTCTTGTGAAAGCACCGACTGAATCGTGTCTTCTACGGTTTCAGCGCTGTTGTATGTTATGGTGATGATGGAAACTTTCATGACTTAATGATTCTCTCCTTCACTTTAACAGCCGGATTGCCTCGGTAAATAGAATAGGAGTCGAGATTATGACTCGCTATGCTTCCAACGGAAAGCACACTGTGCGAACCGCATACGACGCCCGGACAAACAACAGCCTTCGCTCCTATCCATGTACCTTCTTCGAGAATAATATCACCCACTTTCAAGTCGAAGGTTGAAAGTGTGTAATCATGATTGCCACACAACAGCATAGCACCTTGTGAAAGGCAACAATTCGATCCGATTATCACTTCACCTAAATTATCAATCCAAACATCTTCACCGATCCATGAGTGAGACCCAACTTTTAATTTCCATGGATACTTAATACGCACATGGGGCTTTATGACCACCCCATCAGCGATTTCAGCACCAAACATGCGAAGAAACATTTTCCGCAAGAAGCCAAACGGATGACCGGATGCAATGAAAAGCTCATGAATAACATACCACATAGCGCGCTTCAATCTACCGCCGGGTTGGTACCAAGCGTTGTTGAAGCGACTGAGATCTGTTTTCGGGTGTTGCTGTGACATTGTATGAACAAAGAAAATGGAAAAACTGCCACGAACCACTATGCAGTGCAATAGCCCAGCAATTACATTTGACACAATTGTAATTCACTATGCGCATCTACCCTGCCCTTCTCCTATTGCTTTCCGCTACGTGCTTCGGTAATCCTGCAACTGCTCAGCACTCCACCGACCTCACGAATGTGCCCGATGGATTCAAAAACATGAATATGCGGAGCATTGGTCCGGCCGTAATGAGCGGCAGAGTAACCGCCATTGATGTAGATCCGTTGAATGAAAATATCCTCTACGTTGGAACCGCCAGCGGCGGTCTTTGGAAGAGTGAAAGTGCCGGGATGACCTGGTCACCCATTTTCGATGACCAAGAGGTATTGGGCATAGGTTCTGTTGAAATTGACCCATCGAATCATGATATCATTTGGGCGGGCACCGGCGAGGGAAATCCGCGCAATTCACAAACCAATGGAGCAGGCATCTACAGGAGCCTCGATGCAGGCAAGCACTGGCAACGCATGGGGCTTGAAAACACAAGCACCATCCATCGTGTTGCTGTCGATCCGCGAAATTCGCAAGTGGTATATGCCGGAGCACACGGCAACGCATGGCACCCGGCAAAAGACCGCGGTGTTTACAAAACGACTGATGGCGGTAAAACCTGGAACAACATTCTTTTCGTGAACGACACAACTGGTTGTGCCGATTTGGTGATGGACCCAAATAACTCCAATCGCCTGCTAGCCGCCATGTATCAATACCAACGCAAACCCTATCATTTCACCTCAGGAGGAAAAGGAAGTGGTCTGCACATTACCGTTGATGGTGGAACAACCTGGACGAAGCTCACTGATAAAAACGGTTTGCCTGAAGGAGAACTGGGCCGCATCGGACTGGCATTTGCGCCTAGCAATAGCAAAGTTGTGTATGCACTGATTGAGTGCGCCAAAACGGGCTTGTACCGCTCTACCAATGGCGGATTGAACTGGCAATTGGTGACGGAAAAAGGTGTGGGCGATCGTCCGTTCTACTACCACGAGTTGTACGTCGACCCAACCAACGAGAATCACCTCATCTACCTGCACAGCACCGTAAGCGAGAGTATTGATGGCGGTAAAAACTGGACAACGCTACTCCCCTATTACGGCGTTCACCCCGATCATCACGCATTTTGGTGGAGCAGTAAAAATCCGAACTTCATGATTGAAGGAAACGACGGCGGTATGAACATTAGCCGCGATGGTGGTGTGAATTGGACTTTCGTGAACAACCTTCCGCTTGGGCAATTTTATCACATCGATGTGGATATGGAAACTCCCTACAACATCTATGGCGGCATGCAGGACAACGGCTCTTGGAAAGGGCCGGGATATGTATTTCACGGTGGTGGAATTCGTTCGGCCGATTGGCAAGAGCTGCTGTTTGGAGATGGATTCGATGTGCTTCCAAAACCGGGTGATGGGCGCTATGCTTATGCTATGTCGCAAGGTGGAGAAGTAAATTACATCGACACGAAAACAGGTAACTCGATTTATATAAAACCGGTGCATCCTGAAGGAAAAAAACTGCGCTTCAACTGGAATGCTGCTATTGGCAAAGACCCCTTCAACAACGAAGCACTTTACTTTGGTTCACAGCATGTGCATTACTCGAAAGACCATGGATTGAGTTGGGAACTTCTATCACCCGATCTCACTACCAACGACTCGCTAAAACTGAAAGATCAAAACATTACAGGTGGAATAACCCCGGATGTAACCAACGCAGAAAATCATT
>JAURKF010000052.1 GCA_030831885.1 Flavobacteriales bacterium | reverse complement strand
GAAGTGATAGTAACAGAGCGAAGTGATGGTAACCGAGTGAAGTGATGGTAACCGAGTGAAGTGATGGTAACCGAGTGAAGTGATGGTAACCGAGCGAAGTGATGGTAACCGAGCGAAGTCGAGGTTACGATTCTCGCACCTCGAATTCGATTTCGGGAATGGATTCCAATGCTGCGAGTGATTCGTGCTCGATGTTTACCTTATTAAAGCTGTTCGAGGGAAGGACTAATTCACTTTCATCGTCAGTTAAGCAAATTCTTACCTGTGTATTGCCAAAGCCATTGAGCAGCGCAGAAGCAACCCGTTCTATTAGGTCATCATTCACTTTATGCATCGGTATGCGAATATCGATGAAGCGGCCCATCTTCGCGCGAATGTTGCCCAACAGCTCAATACGGCTTATACGAAACTCCAACCCGCTTGTATCTTGTCCAAATCTCTTGGGTTGAACGCGCCCCACGACAAAGAGCTTTCCGCCTCGTGCAATGAGGTGTCGGAACTTCAACCAGTCTTCACCGAACATCATAAAGTCGGAAGTAGTTTCATAGTCTTCCAGTTTGAACGTGCCATATGGGTTTCCGTTTTTGGATGTCTTCTCCATCACATCTACCACGGTGCCGGCAAGTTTAAGCTCTCGTCCGCTCACGCTTTCGAGATTTTGCAAAAGGGATAGTCCACCTTTGCTGCAGAACGTATTTACTTCAAGTTGAAAATCATCGAGCGGATGACCACTGATGAACATGCCGATGACTTCCTTTTCTTTTGAAAGCTGTGTCATGGTATCCCATGGCTCTACTTTGGGTGGCTGTGGTTCGGCGATGTTGGCTTCTTCACTATCTCCAAAAAGTGATACTTGCGTTGTATTCTTATTATCGCGAACGGCATTTGCAAAGCGCACAAGCGTTTCGCTGAAGGTTTCATTCTTGCCATCGGGCGAGAAATAGGCAGAACGAACAATTCCAAAGGCATCGAGTGCTCCGGATAAAGCCAGATTCTCAATTGTTCTTTTGTTGGAAGCACGGGCATCTACACGTCCTAGAAAATCATAAATGGATTTTATACGTCCGTTTCTTTGCTCTGCGATGATGCTCTCTACTGCGTTTTCGCCAACTCCTTTTACTGCTGCAAGGCCAAAACGAATCTCTCCTTTTTCATTCACGCTGAAGAGCGATTTCGATTCATTCACATCGGGGCCCAGCACCGGGATCGCTTGCTTTTTACATTCCTGCATGAAAAAGCTCACTTGCTTGATGTCGCTCATGTTGTTGCTCAATACGGCAGCCATGTATTCGGCGGGATAATGTGCCTTCAGGTAAGCCGTTTGATAGGCTATCCAGGCATAGCATGTGGAGTGCGACTTGTTGAAGGCATAACTCGCAAAAGCTTCCCAGTCGGTCCAGATTTTTTCGAGCTTATCGGCCGGATGTCCTTTGGCAGTTGCTCCTTCAATGAACTTACCCTTCATTTTGTCGAGCACATCCTTTTGCTTTTTACCCATCGCTTTTCGCAGAACGTCGGCTTCGCCTTTTGTGAATCCTGCGAGCTTTTGCGAAAGCAACATCACCTGCTCTTGATACACTGTAATGCCATAGGTGTCTTTCAGATACTCTTCCATTTCGGGCAAGTCGTAGGTAATGGGTTCTTGCCCGTTCTTACGTCGCACGAACGAGGGAATGTATTCCAGCGGTCCCGGGCGATACAACGCGTTCATTGCGATGAGGTCATCAAAAACAGTTGGCTTCAAGTCCTTCATGTACTTCTGCATTCCGTCACTTTCGTACTGGAATATACCAACAGTATGTCCGCGTTGAAAGAGTTGATAGGTAAGCTCATCGTCTATAGGGATGGCTTCAATGTCGATATCGATGTTGTGACGCTGTTTGATAACGCGAAGAGCGTCTTTAATTAACGTGAGCGTTTTTAGACCTAAGAAGTCCATCTTCAGCAATCCGGCACTTTCAACTACCGAGTTGTCGAATTGGGTGCAATACATGTCGCTGTCTTTGGCGGTCGATACAGGAACGTAGTTGGTGATGACATCGGGAGTGATGATAACACCACAAGCGTGAATGCCGGTGCTGCGCACGGAACCTTCCAGGATACTCGCAAGCTTCACCACACGTCCTTCATGCGAATCTTCTCCTGCGATATAGCGCAGTTGTTTTGCATTTTGCAGATCTTCTCCGCTTAGCTTTTCACTCAGTTTTTTGTCGTCCCAATTGAGTATGTCGCTCAAGTCCTGATTGTCGGGCATGCACTTGGCGATGCGGTCTGTGTCGGGCAAAGGCAATTCAATTACACGTCCGGCATCGCGGATAGCAGACTTACCGCCCATGGTGCCGTACGTAATGATTTGCGCTACCATGTTTGCTCCGTATTTATTGCGCACATAGTCGATTACTTTATCGCGGCCTTCATCATCGAAGTCGATATCGATATCTGGCATGCTTACACGCTCCGGGTTGAGGAAGCGCTCAAATAGCAATTGGTATTGGATGGGATCGACGTTCGTAATGCCGATGCAATAGGCCACTGCGCTGCCGGCAGCACTTCCGCGACCGGGCCCAACGCTCACGCCCATTTCGCGTGCTTTGTTGCAGAAGTCTTGTACGATAAGAAAATAACCCGGATAACCGGTGTTGGCAATAGTGGCCAATTCAAAGTCTAGGCGTTCGCGAATTTCGTTAGTGACCGTGCCGTAACGTTTCTCTGCACCTACATAGGTAAGATGACGCAGGAAATTATTTTCTCCGCGCTTGCCGCCATCCGTTTCATCGGGGGCGTCCTGAAATTCTTTAGGAATGTCGAACTTGGGAAGAAGTACTTCGCGCGAAAGCTTGTATTGCTCGCAACTATCGGCAAGCAGTCGTGTGTTGGTAATGGCCTCCGGTAAATCCGAAAACAGGGTAGCCATTTCCAATGGCGTCTTTAAGTAGTATTGATTATTGGGTAATCCCAGGCGATAATCACGGCCACGTTTGCCAATGTATTTTTTAGGACGGGAAACGAATTCTCCTTCCCGCACACACACCAGAGCATCTTGTGCTTCGCTGTCTTTTTGTTCGGTGTAGTATGAGGAATTGGTTGCAACGTATTTCACGCTGTGTTTTTCACATAAACCAATTATGATTCGATTGACGTGTTCTTCTTCTTCGAGACCATGGCGCATGACCTCGGCGTAGAAGTTTTCCCCGAACTGTTCTTTCCACCACACAAATGCATCTTCAGCTTTTTCT
>JAURKF010000007.1 GCA_030831885.1 Flavobacteriales bacterium | reverse complement strand
GTTTGAACCGTATCCTAAAGATGAAGAAGTAGGCTCATCAAAGGCGTCACCATTGTAGCAGTATCCCAGACCTCGGTTCACATCGCAACCGACATAGTCATCATTAGCAAACCCGAGGTCGGCATCTACCCAAGAACCGAAATAAGTCTCGGTCAATGTTTGAGAACCCTGGTTAATCAACACATAATTCAGGAAGGTCATATTGTTCACCTCGTCGTTCGTGGTGAAAGCAAATGCCTGAGCGCGCACCTCCATGCCGATGGCTTGACCTTGCGATTCAGTGTGAATGTTTCCTTTATCGTTGAAAATCCAGTAATAGGTTTGGTCACCAAACAATGGCACCTGGTCTTCCCGACGACGCTGTGCGCAATCGATTTCGCGCAAGAAGTCATACCATGGATAATCTCCGTATTCAGGATCGTAAACACCGTTGTTGTTGTAGTCTTTGAAGGGGCCCAAATAGAAATCTTGACCGGCACCTGTATTACCGTGAGCAGGGAAGGTTTGGAAATACGATGGCATAGCATAACCATCCGGGAAAATCTCAGCAATAGCCTCAGCAGATGCTCCTGAAGAAACCAAATCCCAATACGTTCTGTGCTTGATGGCATCTTCGCGCAAGGTCACAGCAAATTTGTCGTAGTCGATACATGTTTGCGCAGTAACCTCAGCTGTTCCGTCATTGGTAAGAGGACCTGTCCAGAAATCATTACCATTTGCACGGAATGTAACAGCAGCCAATTTCAGGGTTTGGTCTTGCGACTTTCCGCCCATCCACAATCCACCGGCATAAATTGAAGAGACTCCACCCACACCGGTTTCTGTCTTAGGTACTTCATAAGCAGCCGTGCTATTTGCGCGGTTTTGCCACATACTTCCACCGGTTTCTATTCGTGCACGGACGTTGTTCCACTCCAAATCCAACAGTGCCGAAGCCGGCGCACAGGCAGCAGCACGCGTAGCCTCTGCTGTATTGTTATTTTGAGTAGCCATGCCGGGGTTTCCTGCGCCCACATAACGATAGGCTTGCGCACCAATTGAAAGCAAGGTTGCTGCTGAGAATACGACTATTTTGTACATGCTTTTCATAGCGAAAATTTCCTTGAATATTCTGATACTAAATCACATTAAAAATCTAAACGAAGACCTAAACGTATTTGACGCGGAGCGCCAAGGCGATTAGGGTCGTTAACAAACATCGAGTAATAATTACGGAAGCTGGCAGGATCATTTTGCTGGTTAATGAACTGCTGAGCCTGAGCTGCTGCCAAATAACCATCGTCTTCAGGAATACCGGTGAAGCGGTGAACTGCCAACACGTTGCGAGTATTGAGCAAATTCGTCACCCACAGATAAACGTTAAGACTAGCTGTCGGCTTTCCATTCTTCTCTTCGCCAAAATACAAATCGAAATTACGATCCGCCTGGAAGTCTAAATTAAACTGCCATGGCAAGCGAGCTCCATTGATAGAGCCTTCTGTGCTTGGTGAAAGCTCTCCGGTAATTGGAGTTGCAAATTGCTGAGGAGTGTAAGGAGTTCCGGAACCCAGGTTTGCTATAAAGTTGAATCCAGTGTTGGCAAGAACCTGAAAATCGTTGATCATTGGACCGTTGTAATCGCTACCACCAGCAAAACGATAGTCGGTGGTGAGAATGATACGGTGACGCTGGTCGTAATTGAATGGATTGATACTACGCAAGTTCGGAATACCTGCATTGATGAGTGCCGACTGCGACTGAGAGGTTGATCCGGTTCCATCAGCAAACTGCAGTGTGTAAGAAGCGTTGAGACGAATATTACCCGTGCGACGCAAATCGTAAGTTAATGTCAAACCTTTAACTGTACCGAAGTCGATGTTGTCGAAAGCACGATACGCAATTGGATATGCACCATTGAATTTGCGGATTTGAATCATATTACGCAATTCACGATAGAACGCCTCAATCTTCAGAGAGGAAGTCTTGGAAAGCACCTGTTGGAAACCTAGTGCGTAGTCCACCGTTCTCTCAGGCTTCAAAGCTGGGTTGGTGATAAGTGGATTGCTCTGAAACTTCATGTTCAAATAATCCGTTGGATCGAAGCGTGAATATTCTGTTGGGCGTTGAGTCAACACATCATAGTGCGCAAAGAACGTTGCCTCTTCACTGATGGGGAATGAGAAGGCGATACGCGGCATGATGTTCACCGCAGGTGCATAGTCTTTGAAGGCCTTAGATGTCAGAGGAGCATCCTTATCATCCTTCAAATAGGGTTTCGGATTTCCGGAACCTCCAATTACAGCAGGATCGCTAACCAGCTGACCAATGGCATTGTACCAGTTGTTTCCATCGCGGTAACCCATAATAGTTGTTGGGCTATTGAGATCGTCAACATACACTACATAGTCATCGCCAATATTGGCAGGGTGGTCACCCAATGTTGTAACCTCAGCAGCAGTGAATGCTTCGCCAACAACAAACGCATCCTTCAACACAGGTTGGTTTGCATCATATCGGTCAACACGTACACCCAAGTTGAAGATTAAGTCGTCAAATGCAAACTTATCCATCAGGTATCCGGAGGTATAAATCGGTTGGAATGATCCTATAGGACGACTGAAATACGTTATGTCACCGACCTTGTAAGTCGATGAGAAGAACTCGTCAATAGTTGGCTTCTTACCTGATAGTTTGTTACCATGAGAATCAAAGCCATAGTAGGAAACAACCTGATTACCGCTATTAAGCAATTCATCGGAATTGAACATGTCTATACTGAGAAACTCCGGGCTAAGATTGTCAACATTCAAGTAATCTCCACCGCGTGGATCCAATCCCAGCGCCTCACGCAGATTATAATCGAATTCGGATTGGTTGGTTGCTCCAACAGCTGTGTTGTAATAGACGTAGTAATTTCCGTCACGATAGACAATCGTTGAATCATATCCTATTCCTTGATTGTCCACCTTTTCGATGTGTGAGTTTGTATTAAGGCGTGCAAGATTCCACAAGTTTACCGGAGATACGCTAAATCCGGCATCGTTGCGTTGTTCGAATTCAAATCCAAGCTGTATTGCATGGTCACCAATATCCGCCGAACCTATACCGGTTACACGAAACTGATTATTGTTGAAGACTGCGTAATTGTTACTTTGAGAACCAATGTAGCTCCATAAATTGTAAGTTCCTGCAGGTACATCGCCGTTTCGCAGAGCATTGGCGGCAGTAATATTATTGAGCGTTGATATTGGGCTTTGTCCAAGAATAGCAATTACCCCAGGGTTATCGAGGAAGATTTGATTGCGATCCGTGATGAGATTACCATTGGCATCATACATATAATTGT
Source organism: Flavobacteriales bacterium (assembly GCA_030831885.1). The sequence continues at coordinate 6,250 of JAURKF010000007.1, read as the reverse complement.
TGGCAATGGATGTAAAAAATGTTTGCTGTGCGCCTGCAAAATACTGATTGTTGATGGCTGCGAGATCAGTATTGAAATCAGATGGAGTGAAGAAGATATTCATATCCTGGAAACCCGTTTGTTTGAAGTAGGATCCCGGAATTTGCTCATAGGTATTACCTCGGATTATATCAAAGTAGCCTACGTGACCGTATTTGAATAAATCATCACCATGGGTTTCATCTTGGCCGTTGTAGTAGTTTCTTGAGTAATCGACCATTACACTGTAGAAGATATTCTTCAAATTGGAAGAGGATGCCTCCTCACCTTCAGCATTGCGGAAGCGCTGGCTGAATTTGGCATAAGCTCTCCAATCTAGCTGAGTTGAAAGCTGATTATTATCCCAGTTCATCAATGAATTTGCTCTGCTATAATCACGATAGCGATTGAACGCAGCCGTTCCGCCAAATGTCAAAGTAACGTTTTCCGAAGTGTTCACATCAATCTTAGCTACAAGGTTGGCTGCGCGATTGCGAACGTTTAATCGAGTTTTCGTTAGTTCGAAATCATCAGGGGTTAAAAAATCTGCATTGTACAAAACTCCGGAAACCTGACCAGATTCACCAACATTTGGACGAATTGGATCAACCAACAAACCTTGGCGTGTTGATTCTTTCATTCTCATTATTCCACCAAATTGGGGGTCATTATCTACAATATCCGTGTAGTTACCCGAAACGAAGAAACCAAGCAGCGGACGTCCCTTCTCACCTTTTTCATTTTTAGAAAAAAGCAAAGGACCAGAGAGAGAGCCTTCGAACAAATTATAGCCATAGTGATCCAAACCTACCACCTTGTCCCCTACCTGAAATCCGGAACTGATTGCTTCGACACCTCCGGTATATTTGGCAGAGGCATTACGGAGACTAACGTTAATAACACCACCGGTGGCATCCCCAATGTTGGCCGGAATACCTCCTGTGATTACAGAAATCTCCTCTACTGCTGACTTAGGAAGTGCAGAAGAACCTCGCACCTTAATACCATCGATATAAATCCAGGTTGAACCTTCGCGGGCACCGCGGATAGAAATACCATTACCTGTATCAGTTGCTCCCGCAACAGTTTGAGCAAGACCCGTAACCGTACGACTCGGCATATTTTTGAGGTCTTCACGTGTGATGGTTCCACCGGAAGATCCGCCGTCCTTGTCAATCAATGGAACTTTATAGTCAAAAACCTCTACGGTTCCGAGCTCAGCTCCTTGCATCATCTCGGCGTCAAGCGGAGTAATTTTTCCGCCCTTGACTACAACCCCCTTGATGGTTTGTTGCTGATAGCCCACGAATTGAAACGAAACGTCATACGTTCCCGGCTCGAGTGGCTTGATGGAGTAACCACCGTCAATGTCGGTAGTTCCGCCATTCACTGTGTTTCCGTTCAGGTAGACAATCACCGTCACGAATGGAAGTGTTTCCTTTGTGTCTTTGTCCATTACCTTTCCCTTCAAAGAGCCCGAATTTGTTTGAGCCCAAGCGGCAGTGGTAAGGAAGATAAATGCAAAAAATGCGTAAAACTTTCTCTGCATAGCAGATGGATTAATGGTTGGTAAACAAGTCAAATTTTGGTTAAAACATCGACTCTTGACTGTGGTACAATCAGGTCGTGGCTTACCCTAAAGGTTCGCAAAGAACAACGGATTTCTTAAAACGTGCAAACTTTTTTTTAACGATAATCCAAGGTGTTGATTTCGTGGGGATTGAGACTGAAAAAATCTTACTCAGTGTCTTCGAAACCAGCGCTTATACCAGGGAACGTCTTTACCCCAAGAATGTCGGCGAGCCTTTCGAAGATTTTTTTTCATTCGCTTACGAGTGGCCTTATCTTGAACTTCCAGGTGATGGTCTTTCCTTTTTTGATATTCACTTAATTGCTGCTCCTTAGCAGCAGCCTCCCTTTTTCGGGCCGATTCAGGTGTCACTTTATTGGCATTGTCAGCTTTACGCTGAGCGACCAGATGACCTGAAGACAAGGCAATCAGGAGAATTAAAACCAATCTAACTAATTTGATTGCTCTCATTTGCTGAATTCATAGTAAAATTTGGTAATGACAATATCACCGGTTTCAAGGTTGTGGTCCAAAAATGCCTCGGCAAGCATCGTGGGCGAATAAACCACCTCAATTTCGCGTGTCATTTTTTTACCATCAAAATATTCGACCTTTTGAACATTCCCCAGCGAATCGTAGATAAATGTCTGCGCCCTTTTTCCACTCGTCATGTTGTCGGAAGTTTCTATCATCGCTATCCATCCGCGTTCGTTGTAGGTGTATGACTTTGATTTTGTTCTGCCGCTCATTATCAGCTCCTCTACCTCAGATTCAACAAAGCCCTTCGGGTTTTTGGTAATGGTCCAATTTGAATAATGCAAACCATAATTATTGTACACGCTCTTGCGAATCACACCATTCTCCTGTTCATTCCAATTAACAGATTCAGCATTTATGGCTATTGTTCTGCCCGGCTCGAGCTTGTTCTTAACAGTCGAGATATTCTCTGCCGTTCCATATTCGACTCTGATTACCCGCCCTTGATCGTCATAGACGTAGCCCGTACTGTAGTAGCCACGAGAGCCGGTTTCCTCGCGCAATTCAATCGATCCAATGTCATTTCGTTTAAATTTGATTGTAAGACTATCCACCAAGTTTTTTACAGAGGTGACCCTGTCAAGCCGAGTCATGAGGCCAACTTCGTTGAATCGGTACACGCTGATATCGGGCCGCTGCTCGATAGGTTTGCCGGTGCGTTTTATGCTCACAACGCCCGTAATAGCGCGAATCTTATTCACCCATAAAAACTGCTGACTAAAAAACATTTCTTCATTGAACGCATTTCCAATTCTGTTATCAATTAGCTGAGCGTTCACAGGCGAAACCTGCAACACGAACGCTACGAAAAAAAAGGCTATTTTCTTCATCTTGGTCATACGATTGATAAGTCTTCCAGGCGCCGTAAAGGCGGACCGCAAGTATGATTGCGACAAACATAAATGAGAGACTCTCCGGTATTTCTTCCTCTCATCAAAGGCAATTCACTTTCGATTGTTGAAGCGGCAGAGAGAGCAAATGGATGGAGCTTCGAATGGTATCTGCGAGAATTTGTATGTGCGTCGGGGCCGGTAAAAACTACATCTACATGCTCAGTTTCCTGAGCAATTGAAGCCAAGATCCAATTGCTAAATCCCGGAGCGAAATCAATCGAAGCACATACTTCGCGTATCATACTTGCACTGCGATTCAAATAATCAGCATGATCGAAATAACGTCCCAACTTGAATAAACAATTGGCGGCAATACTATTGGCACATGGAATTACATTATCGTTCGTTTCGAACTTTACACCAATAATTTCCCTCTCTGCTGAAGTACGATTCGACAATAAAGCTGTGTTTTCGTGAGAAAACACTGTGAGTGCTTGTTGCATTAGTTCCTGCGCAAGATGCAAATAATCTTCGCTGCCGCTTACTTCATAGACAACCAGCAAAGCATCCACGAAACAAACCTGGTCTTCCAAAAGAAACACTTCCGATGTTATTCCTTTAGTACGCGTATGAGCTAATAATCCTGATGGTTTTCGCAGCATGCGGCGCATAGCGTCAATAAGCTCTTCTGCTTCGGCGAGATAGTGAGCCCGACCTGATATTTTAGATGCCTCTGCCAACGCTTTCACCAGCATTGCATTCCACGATGCGATGCATTTATCATCCAATCCGGGTTTTATTCTTTTTGCTCGATGCTCAAGCAGAAGACTCTTTCCTTTAGAAAGTAATTCATTCCAATTACTCTCATTGAGATGATGCAAACTGCACCATTCTTGTTGCCTGTGTTGAATACACAAAACACTCACGTCGTGTTCCCAATAACCATGACTTCCTACACCATAATACTTCTTCAGCAAATTGCTGTCATCTCCCAGAACGCTATCAAATTCGGCCTGCGTCCAGACGTAATATTTTCCCTCCTCCCCCTCGCTGTCAGCATCGATTGCGGCATAGAATAGCCCTTCCTGTGTTTTCCATTCACGGAGTATGAAAGAAATGGTATCGTCGGTAACTCGAAGAAAAAGTTCATCACCAGTTGCACGATACGCCTGCGCATAAAGACTCACGAGCTGCGCGTTATCATATAGCATTTTTTCGAAATGAGGCACTTTCCATTTAGCGTCCACACTGTAGCGCGCAAATCCGCCGGCGAGTTGATCATATAAACCGCCATGAGCCATCCTTTCCAGGGTGCGTATCACATGATTCAACGACTTTTCATCTTTGAAATACACCGCATAGTTCAACAACATCTCCCAATTGTTGGGCATCGGAAATTTGGGTGCTTTGCGATTACCCCCGAGTTCCCCATCCCAGTATTTTGCCCAGTTTTCAATCAAACTATGAATGGCGCTCAATGATAGTTCCTTCCCGCTGTTTACATTGGGTAGGTTCAATTCACGTAGCGCATCATTCAATCGCTCAGCATATTCAGCAACTCGCTGATGGTCGGATTGAAACACATCGCGCAGATTCATAAGTAGAGTTATCCATTTGTCCTTGGGAAAATAGGTTCCTCCGAAAATCGGCCTACCGTTGGGTAACGTGAACACGTTGAGAGGCCAACCGCCCTGACTTCCCATGAGATGAACAGCATCCATAAACCAGCTATCGACATCCGGCCGTTCTTCCCGATCCACTTTTATACAGATGAAATGCAGGTTCATCAACTCCGCACATTCGAAGTCTTCGAACACCTCGTGCTCCATAACATGGCACCAATGACAAGCACTGTAGCCTATTGATACAAGTACTGGTTTGTTTTCACGACGCGCTGCTTCCCATGCTTCATCGCCCCACGCATACCAATGCACGGGGTTATCTTTATGCTGCAATAAATAAGGACTTGTTTCGTCTGAAAGTCGGTTCATAGTCCGAGCAGTTCCTTGATTTCCGTTTCAATCTTACTGCGCGTGATCAAACGTTTCAATACCACACCATTCGAGTCAACTGCTATGAGCGCAGGCGTGCTTGGAACAGGAAAGCGTTTGCTAAAGTCTTTTCGTTGATCATAGGCCAGGAACACACTCGGCCATGGTGATTGATTCAGCTTGTCTTGTGCAAGCCATTCTTCTTGCGTTTTGTCGGTGCCAATACCGTAAACGCCCAATCCTTTACTGTGATATTGCGCATAGTATTCCTCCAATTTAGGTTCAAATTCCATACAATGGTTGCAGTTGGCTCGCCAAAAAAGAAGGATGGTCACTTTATTTTCAGAGAAAACTTTTTTGCTGGAAATCATTTTTCCATTGGCATCCGGTAGCGTAAGAAACTCAATCGTTTTACCTGGTTTAACTTTATCTAGCGCAATGAGCAAATTGCGTGTGTTGTCTTCCATGTGACCTTCCTCGGTGCAATCATCTGCATACCACGTAATGAGGTAACTGAGTCCGGGCTCATTCCGAAATGCAATCATCTTTTCGAGTAAAAACTTAAACATATACGTCGTCAAAGTCTCACTCTCGAGCGCTTTCTTCATCAGCGCGTCGATATACGGTTCAGGCTGCTTTGTTTTTTCGAAATACTGATAGGCAATATTCATACGGCGCACAAAGGCAATATGATGAAACAAATCGGGATGCTTTGCGGGCATTCCATCCATAACGTGAAACGACACATATCTCAATAGGCTATCACCATTTTGTGCGAATGCCGGATCTCCCTTGTAAATAGGCGCCGGAGCAGCTTTAGCAAGCAAATTTGCGGTAAAAGTACCGGGGTATTTTGCAGCAATTTCGGCACATGACCTGGCAAACTCCTGCTCGCGCAACTGGTAGGGAAGTCCAAATCGATCGAGTGAGTCGCGATTGATACTCACTTCATTGAACTTTGGAATCAACTCCATGTAAGCGTTTTGCTCAGGAGAATCATATAGTTTAATAGGATGACCTTTCAGTTGTGAATATTCGAGCGTGAGATCGATTCCATTGGCAGGAATATCCTTTCTCACAATTAAAAACTCACCCCAGCGCTTGGGGTCGCTTGAAAAACGGAAACGGTATTGTCCATCGTGAGGGAAATTCACCTTGCCCGCATAGGTTCCACTTTGAGGATCCTTTATAACCTGAAGATTCTTCCAATTGTCCTCAGCGAAATACTCTACAATCATTGTAACCGTCGGGGCCTGCAACCCATTAACCTTAACAGCCACCGGTGTTTGAGCTGTCAATTT
>JAURKF010000051.1 GCA_030831885.1 Flavobacteriales bacterium | reverse complement strand
TTGGTGCGGGCATTCATAACACCCTAGAGGCCGCCGCGTGGAAAGTGCCCGTTCTGTTTGGCGCACGGTACGAGAAGTTTGCTGAGGCAAAGGGATTGATAGCTTGCGGAGCTGCCATGGCTGCCGCGGACGAGGCCGATGGCGTACAATTACTCCGGCATTTGACAGCACATACGGAGGTAATTGCAGGAATGGGCGAGAAGGCGCATCAGTTTGTGGTGTCAGGCCTTGGTGCTACTAACAAGATTATGAGCTTTTTACGGGGCATCTAAATTTTTTTTCGTAAAAACACGAGAAAGTATTTGCCATAACGCATTGGTTGTATAAATTTGCGGCCCTCAAGTTCTTTTATCAAGCGGGAGTAGCTCAGTTGGTAGAGCATAACCTTGCCAAGGTTAGGGTCGCGAGTTCGAGTCTCGTCTCCCGCTCAAAATCCCGATCTGATTTCAGATCGGGATTTTTTTTATAGGATGTTTTATCCGCCCGGGTGGCGGAACTGGTAGACGCACAGGACTTAAAATCCTGCGATCAGTAATGATTGTACGGGTTCGATTCCCGTCCCGGGTACTAACCGGATTGTTCGTTGTGAGCAGTCCGGTTTTTTATATCCGGATTTTTTACCTCTTCTGAAATAGTTTAACTATTGCCCGGTTAATCTAACAATGATTCGTTATTTCGTTACATCTAATTGTTCCAATATGAATACCTCGATAATGAAACGTATTGTGCTGGGAGCTGTCATTGCGCTCGTGCTTCAAAGTTGTGGAAATAAGAAGGTGCTTACAGCCATGCAAGTGAATATGATCCGATTGGAAAATGTAGCCGAAACACAACCTAACAATGGCAGTTGGGATATTGTTGGTGCACTACCCGATGTACAAATGCGCATTTCAGCCAACAAAAACAATCTGTACACCAGTGAAGTCAATGATAACGCATCAGCCAAAAACACCTACTTCTTTAAAAAGGAAACGCCCTTTCTGTTGAATGATTTAAATCGCGAATACCGAATAGACGTGTACGATTTTGATGATTTCTCGGGCGACGAATGGATGGGCGGATTCACCTTTAAACCCAAGGATTATAAGGACAAAAAGGAAATTCTGTTATCGGGCAATACCACACCTATGAAGATTTCACTAGTGGTCGAATGGAATTATAAAAAGAAGAAGGAATTGTAATTTTCATAATCCTTCATCCACAATTCGAATTGCATAATCCGTAATCAGCAATCAGCAATCCGCAATCCGTAATTCGTAATCCGTAATCCCTTACCCCCTCTCAATCACCATCGCACTCGCCCCACCGCCGCCATTACAAATTCCTGCGCCGCCAATCTTCGCATTGTTTTGCGCAAGCACATGAATCAACGTTACGATAATACGCGCGCCCGAGCATCCCAGCGGGTGGCCAAGTGATACAGCCCCGCCATTGACATTTACTTTCGATGCTTCGAGTCCCATCTTTTGTGCGTTTACTATGCCGACAACAGAGAAGGCTTCGTTGAGTTCCACATACTCGAGGTCGCTCATTTGCAGCCCCGCTTTCGAAACAGCTTTTGGCAAGGCTAAAGAAGGAGTGGTGGTAAACCACTCGGGCGATTGCTCTGCATCGGCATAGCCGCGAATCTTAGCAAGCGGCTTCAATCCGAGCGACTCCATTTTCTCCTTGCTCATTAGGATGAGCGCCGCTGCACCGTCGTTCATGGTGCTTGCGTTGGCGGCAGTTACGGTGCCGTCCTTGGTGAACGCCGGACGCAATCCCGGAACTTTATCGAAATTGACATTCTTATATTCTTCGTCTTCGCTGAAGGTAACTACGTCGCCTTTGCGGCCCACGATTTCTACAGGAACGATTTCAGCGCTGAACTTTCCTCCCGCCCAAGCTGCTGCCGATCGCTTATAGCTTTCAACGGCAAAGGCATCTTGATCTTCACGGCTGATGTTACACTCTTTGGCGCACATGTCGGCCGCAACACCCATTGGGTAATTGTGATAGACATCGGTTAGACCATCTTTGGCTAAACCATCTATCATAGTTACGTTGCCGTATTTGTTGCCCCAGCGCACATGCTCTGAGTAGAATGGCACCTGACTCATGTTTTCCATACCACCCGCAACCACCACGTCCGCGTCGCCGAGCATAATGCTTTGTGCGCCTTGCATAATGGCCTTCATTCCTGATGCGCATACTTTATTGACCGTAGTACAATTTACACCATCAGGGAGTCCAGCGAATTTAGCAGCCTGACGCGCAGGTGCCTGGCCGAGGTTGGCTTGCAATACGCTGCCCATGATTACTTCATTCACTTCTTTCGGATCGAGCTGAATACGATCCATGGCTCCTTTAATTGCTGCTGCTCCCAATTTGGTGGCAGGTACGGAGGCTAATGATCCACCGAAACTACCCATTGGAGTGCGAACGGCGGCAACGATAAAAACTTCTTTCATTGAGAAAATTTGATGGCGCGAAAATAGGGAATCGAAAGTGACAAGTGACTATTGACGAGTGATGAATTTTGTGCGAGGTGCGCGCTGCCTGAGCGAGGTCGAAGGCAGCGAAGTCGAAGGCAGGACCTCGGCTTCGCTCGGTCACCGCGCAGTCATCATTCATCAAAGCTCGGTCACCACTTATTAGTCACTGCGCAACTCTCAGGCAGTTCCCGGCGCGTT
>JAURKF010000006.1 GCA_030831885.1 Flavobacteriales bacterium | reverse complement strand
TTCTTCAAGGTTTGCTTTGCGGATAAATTCCGCGCTTTGGGCATAGGTTTCAAGACCAATGGTGCTCAACCCCATTTTACGGGCAGCTTGATAAATATGCATGTCGAGCCAGGTGTCTTCCTCGAAATCAATTGCGCCTTTGTTATCCCCATATCTGAACATCAGATAATTGAGTATGTCCGGCTCATACAGAAGCGCCTCACGAACTCGATCGCCAATGGATAAACCGCCACCCAGACTCCAATAGCCTTCAAGGGCCGGTAAAGGGGAGTCTCCCGCATAATCATCATAGTGTTCTTCGTCCACGGACTGGCTATTCATCCAATCCACGATCATTGGATCTTGGAATAATGCATCCAACCAAGCTTCCGGCTCTAGCTCTAAAGCAACAAAATCAGAAGATTGCATGCAATCGTAGAATGGGTCTCCCAACTGAAAGGCCAGCTTACTGCTAACATGCATAGTACCATATAAGTAAGATGGCTTTTTTAAGTCCTTCCCAGATACCCGCCACAACAAACTTTGATATTGCCCCCTCACATTATGCGAAAACCCAAGCACAACGAGCAAAGCACATAGTTTGAGACGCATTTTCATCGAAAGCAGGAAATTCACCAAGGGGCCGTTATTCGGTCAAAAATAGGTAGTATTGGAGGCTATGTAACGAGATTTATACGACAAGAGCAGAAATCGTTTATTTTTGCCGCCGCATAACACGAAAACAATGGCAAAACAAGACGCCCAAAAAGAAGAAAACATCGTTGACATTCAACAAGTCGCTTCAAAGACAGAGCAGTTTTTTGATCAAAATCGCAAGTCCATTTCACTCATTATGGGTGGTATCGTATTGGTTGTGGGTGGCTTTTTCGCATACCAATTCCTGTATGAAAAACCCCGCGAGGAAAAAGCTTCGAATGCAGCTATTCGTGCTGACTTGCTTGTTGAGATGGACTCCATCCGCTTGGCTGTGCAAGGTGGCGAAAACTTCGAAGGCTTCGAAGCTATTGCTGCTAATTACAGCGGCACGAAGGTGGCCAACCGCGCGCATTTTTGGTGCGGAGTGTACTACCGCGACATCGTGAAAGATTACAACACTGCTATGGAGCATTTCAAGCAAGCTAGTTTTGATGACGAGGCGATGAGTGTTGAAGTGACAGGTTGCATAGGAGATATGTATGTGATGATGGGCGATATGGAACAAGGAGGAAGTTGGTTGGAAAAAGCAGCCAAGCAAGCCAATTCTAGCGCTAGCCGCGATTTCACAGGCCCGCTTTACAACCTGAAAGCGGCCAAAGTATTTATGGAATCCGGCAACAATTCAAAGGCAGAAAGCTTACTGCAGTTCGTTGTCGATAATTACGAAAAGCGATCTCCTGAATATGGAGAAGCCGAAAAGCTTCTCTCCTATCTCAAGGCGATGCAGTAATATTCGATGGCTACCGAGAATCTCTCAGCATACGATAAAGACCACCTTCCCGATGCCCGCACAATGCGCATCGGGATTGTTGTTTCTGAATGGAACCAAAGGATAACTTCAGGCCTACTCAAGGGCTGTCTTGATGCCCTTTCAGACTGCGGGGTTAAAAGTTCCAACATCTATGTTGCCCATGTACCGGGTAGTTTCGAATTGCCCTTGGGAGCTCAACTCTTATTCGAAAACCACTCCATCGAAGCAGTAATTTGCCTTGGATGCGTTATCCGCGGCGAGACAGCACATTTCGATTTTGTCTGCAAGGCATGCTCCAATGGCGTTCAATCTCTTTCGCTTAAAATCGGAAAACCTGTAATTTTTGGCGTCCTTACAGATGACAACGAGGAACAGTCAATTGCTCGAAGCGGAGGCAGTAAGGGCAACAAGGGCACGGAAGCCGCGGTCACAGCCATAAAAATGATTGGGCTGCAGCGTGAATTAGAGAATAATTTTCTGTAGTAAAAAAAATCGATGGTTTTTAAACCACCATTTCCTGAAATGACAACTCCTCCTTGCCTTTCTTGGTAAGGCGATAGCCCGAATTGTTCTTATTCATTATATATCCTTCGAGGTAAAGATTTGCAACTCGCTCACCCAACTGCGCACTACGCGTTGACTGCGCATCATCATGTTCGATGCGGCTCCAGAAGGCTGTTTCCAACTGGCTTAGTTTGATGAGCTCATTCTTATTGTTCTTCTTGTAAGTTTGAATGATATCGAGGATAACGTAGTCGTATTTGTCCAGAAACATGTGCAATGTAGTTGGCCGGTTTATTTAGCTGTGTCTTAACGCGGGGCTAAGATAGAATAGACATAAGGGGATTTTTGTGGGTAAGTCGAAACCTTTTGCTCACAACTTTTCAACCTCGTTAAACGAACGAGAACATCAAGCAAAACTATTCGGCAGTTTATGTACCTTTCGCACTCATTCATCCATCATGAAAAAAACTATACTCGCGGCTCTATTCGCACTTCCAACACTTGCCAGTGCACAGATAACAATCAACAGCAATAACCTTCCCAACGCAGGCGATTTGCTTTTCACGAGAGCAGCAACTCTGCAAGGTAACGTTGACCTGGAAGCATCAGGACCTAACTACACCTGGAACTTTGGTTATGATGTGCTTCAACCTGGAGCACTCGATGCGGGAACAGAGTGCGTTGATTTGAGCTCTCTCTCACTAATTGATCAGCTCTTCTTCAACAATCCATTCAATCCCGATTACAATTCAGATTTTGGTATTGGCGCTGCGCTCATTGATAATCCTCTCATCAGCATTGAAGATGCCTATCAGATTTACAAAAACAGCGGTGGTGTATATGCGATGACGGGAATTGTTGCAACAGTTAGCGGTGTTCCTCTGAATGCTCAATACGATGACCGCGATATTATTTACGATCTTCCCCTCACCTATCCGGCGGCTGGCAATTCACACTCGGTTCTTGCGCTCGACGTTCCTACCATTGCTTACTACGGCACCGACCAATACCGCAACTACGAGTGTGATGGTTGGGGAACGATTAACATCTATGATCAATCATTTGATGTGCTTCGAGTCAGATCAACCTTAACAGGTTTCGATACAATTTCAGTAAATTTTAACGGAGTTCCATTTGGATTCCAGATTCCAAAAGATATTACGACTTACCAATGGATTAGCACCTCTTTCAAGGTGCCTATTTTAGAAATAACCTCAACAGCCGGCGGATTTGGTGGAGCGCAGGTTACAGCGCGCACCGCTGATTTGGCAATATCTTCCGTAAATGATGAGGTGTTTTATCTCTCCGTATTTCCCAATCCGACTGCAGAAACCCTTCGCAT
>JAURKF010000050.1 GCA_030831885.1 Flavobacteriales bacterium | reverse complement strand
GGCGCTGCCTTCGCCTAGGTATTTGCCCGCACGCACCAATTTCTTCAACTCGTTGAAACCTGCATAGAGCGTCGAGTCGGTAAACCACGAGCTCTCGGCTGTGCTTCGCGCCAAGGCAATCGACTCACCGACGTTGACCGAGCTGAGCGATTCCGTTTCGAGTTTGCTCATAAATTTTTTGTCTGCCTTGCCTTGCCAGCCCATCCCCGAAGGCGATGCGGCAAACTGCGGCACTTGCATGCGCCCCATCGCTTGTGTTTCCTTGCGAACTTTCGTTTCCGTGTATTGCTCGAGCTCGAAAAAATCGACTGTACCATCGGCATTCTCGTCGGCCTTGCCGCTGAGCCCTTGCACGAGGTACCACGTGAAGATTCCATGGCCTCTCCCCCACCTGCGGTCTTCCACCGCCAACTGGTTGGCACTAGCTGAGAGCATGAGCGTTTCGCCCGCTTTGCGCTCCACCACACTCTCGAACGGATTAGTAATGCCTGTGCGCACTCCCGGCAAATCACCACTGCGGCAGGCATCCATGATGAGCACTACTTCAGCACCGGCCGCAGAAAATTTCGCAATACGGTTCTTTAAAATTGAAACGTTCAACGCACCCGATACATGATAGTTGTTCTTATCGCCTGCGGGATTCACATTGTGACAAAGAAAAAACGCTTCATCCGAGCTGATGGCATCTCCGTGGCCTGCGAGGTAAATAATTACACGATCGCCTTGTGCCGGCTTAACCGTGTTTTCAATCCACGACAACCCTCGTCCCCAGACATTCTGCAACGTCGCCTCTTCATTCACAAGCAATCTAATATCAGCCAGTGACACATTGCCCCCTGCGCTCGACTGCAGAAAATCATACATCAGCAGTGCATCTTCCGCCGCATAATTGAGGGGCGTTACAAACGGATAATCGCTCACACCCACCACCAGTGCCACTGTTCGCCCTGATTTCGTTGCGGCAGCAGGCGGCGTCACGGTGCCAAAGCCGCGCGTTTGCTCTTGTGCGTGGACTTGCATGCACCCAAAAAAGACTAGCAAATGAGTAAACAGATTCTTGAAGAAACGCATAGCACGTGGAAGTGGAAACGAAGATAAGGAAAACAGCTTTTTCTGAATGCAAACTTCACCTCACGACGACGAACAAATGCACATCAGTCAACGAACGAATCTCGAGTTCATTCATGCGTGCAATAATTCATACTAATCTTTGCTGATCAATCGAAAACTACTGCAATGCATGGATGGATTATTCGACGTTACATGGGATGCATCATCTGCGGACATTCCGCCGGCCACCGAGCGCGTGCCTGGCTCCGGTTGTTCCAGCAGATACGGATTGCTTAAAGGCGCATCGAGCGCCAGAAGCAGCAAGTGATCGACGCCCGTAGGCGGCGACACATGATACTCAGCCAATGGAACGATGTCTCCCGGTTTTTGCGTTTCAAGTGGCAAGTAATTTTCAGCGTTCGAACCACTCAACGGAAACAACAATGCGGAGCTTCCGTTTTGAGAAAGACCAACAACATAGACATATCTTCGGTTTTGCTGTGAAGCCCCATCTTTTAGTCGAAGCGCCACTTGAATATTGTCGTTCAAACGAACCTCCGCTTCGCTGCCCTCAACCGGCGTTCCGTTGTTCGTAACGACAAGTTCACCCGGATAATCAGAACTGCCGCGCATGTGCAGCAAAGACAAATACGTTGAAAGATCCTGCAGAATTCCTTGCATGTAGCGAGAGGCGCCTTCGGTAGAATTCACATCACACACAATACTTCTGGACTCGGCAGGATAGGCGTCTATTTCCTTTCCATGTATTCTTTCGAGCACCCATGAACTCGCTTGCTTGGTGTGTGCGAGATGAATGATATAGTCTGCTTGCGATGAATCTGCCAGACTCAACACAGCCGGATTTTTCTTGGCAAAATCGCGCAAACTATTCTCAAAGCTATCAACAGCCTTCGCAAATTCCTGTGCGCGACCATCTGCCACCGCACGCGAAAAATACACCTTCAATTTTTGCTTATTGGCATCCAGCGATTCAATGCGCAAGGCCGTGCCGACAGCCGGAATGTTTCGCACGGCATCGGCAAACTGAATCTCCGCCACTGTGGGACTTACCACGCGCACTACCGTGGCACTTGCCATACCCGCGCTGTCATTTACCAAGGCACCTACATGCAGGGCCAATACATCCGATCCATACACCAAGGCGCGTTTACCTGTGAGCAACTGCTGCACTGCTAGATTGGCTGTTTCATTCGATGCCTTGCCATTCAGCGTGCGCTTCCTGCGCTGCGATGTAGCATCCATGACCGGATGCTGCGCAACTTTCAACGCATCAAAATGCTGCTGACATTTTATCATCAGTTCATCCATCGCCTCATTGCCCTTCGCTTGTTTCAATGCCGCCACCAGACTTTGCGTAAACAGACTGGTTACTCTGCCGCTTTCATCGCTTCTTGCCATGGCTAACTCATCAGATCGCGCAGCAGAAAGAACAACCAGTTTATCGGCATCACCAATCACAGCCGCCGGCGCATACCATTCCATTTCTGTTTCAATGTTAGGTATCGATTTGTACTCGCTTGTTACATCGCGTGTCATCGATCCGCTATGACAACAATCGAATATGGCAACAACCTCCGCACCTTTAGCGGTAATGGCCGCGAACAAGTCGCGCAGCTCTTTGTCGCGTATGAGCTTTCCCTTAAGCACCGCGTCGTAAGGAAGAATCACCTCATCCAAGCCATCTGCCTCTTTCGATTTTGAATTCTTTACCTGTGCACCATGCCCGGAATAGTAAAAAATGAAAACATCGCCTGGATTGCAGCGCTCCGCAAATGAACGAAGCGCATCCGCCACTGCGTTGCGTGTAGCTTTTTCATGCAACAGCACCTCAGGTTCTCCATTGGCAAAAGCAAACGTTTGGGTTATCACCGAGCGAAAAAGCTGAATATCATTTTCAGGACAGCGAAGCGGTTTGATTCCATCGGGAATAGCCACCTGTGTTTTATCGGTGCAGTTGGCCGGTGACATATAATTACCAACACCCACAAGCAATGCATACGTCTGCTGAGACCAAGCGTCACAACATGAAATGACCATTACCATCAAAAAAACATAGAAGCCGCGCATAGCATCTGCAAGATGCGGATAAAATCTATACATTGAACATTAAATTAATAGAGTACGGATAAGGGGCAAGGGATAAGGGGTGAGGGCAAGGGCCGGCAATCCTGCACTATCTTAGCTGCGTGCGGATCTTTCTAATTACCATCACGGCATTACTGCTTTATTCCTGCAATACCGGGCAAGATGAATTTGCGCGCATACATGAAATTAGTTTGGTGAAGGCACAGCCGTATGTTGTGCCTTCAAGCAGCATTACAGCTCCGGAAAAAACACCGATAGATATAGATAAGCTGCCGGGTGTAACGGCCGGTAAACCGGTCCCTATTCCCGGACACGCGTATTTTTTTAAAGCAAGCAAGTCCAAGGCTGTATCGATTGGCCAACCTCGCATATGCACACCGGGGCAAGGTGGTTTTGATGAACCTCAGTTCATCACCGTAAAAGACAGTGCAGTTGCCGCCGAAGAGCCCGATGTAATAGAGGCCAAGGACATGGATATGCACGATCAGAATTTGGCCGGTTTCCGCTATTTCAGAAAGCAGCAAGGATTAAAAAGTGATGTGGTTCGATCCATACATGAAGATAAACTGGGCAATCTATGGCTCGGCACATGGGGTGGTGGCATTTGCCGCTATGATGGAAAATCATTCGCAACCTATTCAGCGCAAGAAGGATTGAATAACGACGAAATCTACAACATTCAAGAAGATCGAATCGGTAATCTATGGATTTCTACAAAAGGCAGTGGAGCCATTCGATACGATGGGCGGAACTTTAACTACTTCTCCAAAGAGCAAGGATTGCTGAGCGACATCGTTTATTGCATGCTCGAAGACAGCAAGGGTCGCATTTGGCTTGGCACCTATACAGGCGGTGTAGCGATGTATGACGGGAAATCACTGACAAATTACACCACCCGAAACGGACTGAGCAGCAACACCATTTACAGCATAATGGAAGACAAGCATGGCAATATTTGGTTCGGCACCTGGGGCGGTGGTGCAATGCGCTATGACGGTCAGTCTTTTTCGCATTACACCAAAGAAAATGGGCTGCTGAGTAATGACATCATGAGCATCCATGAAGATAGCAAAGGCAATATTTGGTTCGGTGCAAAAGAAGGGGGTCTCGTCATGTATGATGGAGCGTCATTCTTTCAATACACCACGGAAAATGGATTAAGCAGCAATGAAGTATATAGTATTCATGAAGATCGACATGGCAAACTTTGGTTCGGAACGTGGGGTGGCGGAGTAAGTGTATTCGATGGACAATCCTTCATTCGCTATGCAAATACTGAAGGCCTCAGCAGCGATTATATCTACAGCATTCACGAAGACCGCTACGGTCATATTTGGTTGGGCACAAGCGGTGGCGGTATTTCTATATTCAGCGAACAATCCTTTTCTAACCTGACCTCGTTCGATGGTTTAAGTAAAAATGAAGTGTACAGTATTCTCGAAGATCATTCGGGAAATATATGGTTTGGAACCTGGGATGGAGGCATTACAAAATTCGACGGACAATCCTATTCTCATTACACGATCACCGAAGGACTGAACAACTCCATTATTTACTGCATGCATGAAGATAAATCAGGAAACATTTGGATTGGGACCAGTGGAGGCGGAATAAACCACTTCGACGGAAAATCATTTAAGCATTTAACTTCTAAAGAAGGGCTTATAAACGATTATGTGCTGAGTGTGTTTGAAGATAATGAACGTAATCTATGGTTCGGAACATTTGGTGGAGGTGTAGTTAAGTATGATGGGCAATACCTTACTAATTATTCGACTAAGAATGGTTTGAGCGACAACCAAGTGCTGTGCATCACCCAAGACAAATCGGGAGCCATGTGGTTTGGGACCTATGGAGGAGGAGTCACGAAATTTGACGGCAGCACATTTACTCATTTCAAGGCGTCATCCGGCTTACGAAATGATATCGTGTATTCCATCATTCAGGACCAATCGGGCAACATGTGGTTTGCCACATACGGCGAAGGACTGGCGCGCTATGATGGCAACAACTTCGCTCATTTCACAACGAAAGATGGGTTGAGCAACAACTACATCATAAGCATGAAGGAAGATAGCTCGGGTGAGTTTTGGATAGGAAGTCGCAATGGAATAAACCGAACCAATTCGCGCACGTTAAATGAATATCTTGATGCGCGTCAGACTCAGCCCAATACCAAGAGCACCAAGGAATCCTTCAGCCAGGAACCATTATTTCATCCCTTCGGATTTTCATCCGGCTTCACAGGTATAGGCTGCAAGCAAGGCGCTATGCTTAGGTCGGGAGATGGCACGCTATGGGTGGGAACCGACAATTGTGTAACCGCAATCAAAACTGAAAATCTCACGCTCGACACCATTGCACCCAACATTCATCTGACAGACCTTGACCTGTTCAACGAAAAAGTAAGTTGGAAAGAAATTTCCGCACACCGGGAACAAATCACTCAATTGGAGAATGGTGTTCAAGTTGAAGATATAGCATTGGATAGTCTTTCCAAATGGTACTATCTACCCATTGGGCTGTCGCTTTCGCACAATAACAATTACATCAATTTCCGATTTGTGGGCATAACGCTCAACGAACCCGATCGTGTGAAGTACAAGTATAAACTGGAAGGACTCGATAAAGATTGGAGTGCAATAACCACACGCAATGAAGCGCCCTACGGTAATATTCCACCGGGTGAATACACATTCCAGGTGATGGCGATGAATAGCAATGGGCTATGGAGTAAGCCCTATTCCTATGCGTTCACCATTCGCCCACCCTGGTGGAGCACTTGGTGGGCATTTGCATCCTATATTTTATTTATTGCAGTTTCAATAATCTCCTATATACGTTGGCGCGAGCGCTCTTTGCTGCTGAAACAAAAAGATCTTGAGATAAAAGTTGATCATGCGACACTGGAGATACGTAAACAGAAAGAAGAGGTAGAAAAACAAAAAGACGAAGCCGATCTCCAGCGCAAAGTGGCTGAAGAACAAAAGCATGTTGCAGAAGAACAAAAACACTTGGTCCAGGAAAAAAATCGAGAAATACTTGATTCCATTGAATACGCTAAGCGCATTCAAACTGCTATTCTACCGCCACCTCGCATGGTTAAACAGTTTTTGAAAAACTCCTTCATTCTGTATTTACCCAAAGATATTGTTGCCGGTGATTTTTACTGGATGGAATCCATCGACGATGTGATTTATTTCGCCGCATGTGATTGCACAGGACACGGCGTACCTGGAGCAATGGTAAGTGTAGTTTGCAACAATGCACTCAGTCGATCGATGAATGAATTTGCATTGCGAAAACCTGGCGATATTTTCGACAAGACAAGAGAACTCGTTATCGAGAATTTTGCGAAAAGTGATGAGGACGTAAAGGATGGTATGGATGCATCCTTGTGCGCGCTCGATATTGTTAATCGAAAACTGATGTGGGCGGGTGCCAATAATCCGATATGGATTTTACGGGCAGCTACCAATACCATAGAAGAAATAAAAGCCGATAAACAATCCATTGGTAAAGCACATGACCCTAAGCCATTCATTACCCATGAAATCTCACTCGAAGCGGGCGATACCATCTACCTGTTCACCGACGGCTATGCTGATCAGTTTGGAGGCGAAAACAATAAGAAATTAACGCGAGCCAAATTCCGAGATTTGCTATTGACTCTATCATCATTTTCGATGGAAGATCAGCGCAAACGCTTGCTTCAATATCATGATGAATATCGAGGCACACAAGATCAAATTGATGATATCTGTGTAATTGGGGTAAGGGTATAGATGGGGTGATTACGAATTGCGGATTACGGATTGCGGATTGCGGATTACGGATTACGGATTAGGGATTAGGGATTTCGTAATTCGTAATTCGTAATCCGTAAACCGTAATCATAAACATCCCCCAACCTCCTCACCCCGCCTTCCGGTGTTGCAATCTCCAAGTCATACCTGAATCGCACATGCGTGCCCAGCGGTGCGTAATAATAAACTATCCATGCGTCGGCTTCCCGCATACCCACACAACCATTGGAAATGGCCTTGCCCAGGGTACTCAGCTTTGTAGTTGGATGAAGTAAAGAGCCCATTCTCCTTCCTGCTATTATGGGTTCAAGAAAAGGGATACGCGGAAGCTTCGTGTAAACTCCATCGTCGCGAAGCGTTGTCGTGTATCGCTTGCCATCCACAGGATCGATGTACCAAGGATCACGTTCAATTCGAATAATGCTTCCCTCGCCAATTGGAGTGCGCACATCGACCTCATGACCTGCCATCGCCAGAAATTTGCGTTCATTTTTACCGACACGAACCGGACACATGTGCACAAGACTATCGCCAACATATATCCGCAGTACGAACTCCGGAATATTCACGTCTATGATCACTGATTGCAGGATACTACGCATGCTATCCAATTCATGCACCGATGGAATATGCATGGAGTCACCCGCATGGAGTGCAATGCAACTGCGCTGATTATAAATAAAACGGCCCTCCGCTTTTGCGATGTAATAGTCCTGATGAATCAATGTGTCCAGCATTCGAGGGTTAGCATGAATTAATTCATACTCGTTCATTTTAATATGATACACCGAATCAATTTCAATACAAATACTATCTATCGATTCGAAATAGTGATCCATGGTAATGTTTGTACTCACAAACATCCACTTGCTTGTATCAGCAGTATTGGAAACGAATTGAACTGCTGTGTGATCGGTTTGTTCTTTATGCAATTCTGATGCGCTTGGCAGATAGTTACATGCAAGACCTATTGCCACGAAAAGCCAACTATAACCATTGCTGCTCACCCCGCAAAAAAGGTGAGCAATTCTAAAGCAAGCAATGACTATGCACAGCCTATGGTGTGCTGTAGATGATGAATCTCAACAAATCGGTCAACAGGCCATAATTGAATCAATAACTCTATAGTCTTTCTCGGTACATTTGCCACATGACGGTCGATAAGAACATAGAGCAAGCACAACTGCAAACAGAAATAGGAAAGTACATCGGGTTGGGGCAAGATAGTCTGGTGTTTCAATTTGAGGAAGCACCTGAAGGCGTTGCCTTACGACTCATTACTATCAACTCAATGCACAACCAAAGCTTCCTCTTTCACACGTGCGCGGGAGAAACACGCACCGAAGCCTTGAAGCTCATGCTCGAATATGTGAAGAGCTATAAAGAGGCAGAGAGCAGCTATACCATTCAATGGATGATCAAGGGAGAAAATGTGCTGCATACATCGTACTTCAGAGCTAAAAATATTCTGGGCGCGCTCGACAAACTCTACTACGACCGAGATCCGAATGGAATCACCGTATTTAGTGTCATGATGAATCCTATTTCCTGATTGACTACCTATCGCACCATTGCCTCGCCTACCTCTGCTCAATACCGGGTATTGGGAAGTCGTCACTTGGGTTATGCGTATCCCGTGCGAAGCGAAGAAGAAATCAAAGCGCATATTGATGCGCTTTGGAAAGAACACCACAACGCCACACACGTATGCTATGCATGGCGGTTGGGATGGGATTACAATAAGTACCGCATCAACGACGATGGCGAACCATCAGGCACTGCAGGAAAACCCATTTTCGGACAAATACAATCGGCTGATCTCACCAACATTCTAATTGCTGTTGTGCGTTATTACGGCGGAACCAAACTTGGCACAGGCGGACTCATCGACGCATATAAAACCACCGCCAAGCTGTGTATCGATGAAGCCTCCATTGAAGTGCGTCCTGTGATGGACCGATACCGCCTCACCTTCGGCTATGTAGATATGCCTTCGATCATGAAAGTGCTGAAAGACCTCGATATGGAAAAGAACGAAATGATTACTGAGACTGATTGCATGATTGACTTCAACCTTGCTATGACATGGGCCGAATCCCTTCAACAAGCAATGGCCGATTGGTCTAGCGCGGAACTTGTACATTTGGGACGAACATAAATTCAGTATGAAGCCTCTACTTTTTTTCATTTTTATTCTCTCCATTATGGCTTGTGAATCAAGCATGCCTGAGTCCAACCACTCAAACGATATTGCAAGCATTCAATCGGTAATGGACAATCAGCAAGAGGCATGGAATCGCGGCGATATAGATGCATTCATGCAGGGCTATTGGAAAAGTGATTCTCTTCGGTTCATCGGCAAAAGAGGCATTACATTCGGATGGCAGCCAACACTCGACAACTACAAGAAAAGCTATCCCGGCGCGCAAGCCATGGGCCGCCTTCAATTCACCAATCTGACAACTGAAATAGTCGGAGACAGTTCAGCCTATGTGATTGGTAAATGGGAACTGTTTCGATCGACTGATACCCTTGGTGGGCATTACAGTTTGTTATGGAAAAAAATGCAAGGACAATGGGTTATCGTAGCTGATCACACCAGTTAAAACAACACACGTATGGCAGCAACTCCTATTACATTCATCATACTCATTGCTACAGGCATCGTTTCCTGGCGCGCTTTCGAACAGTCGTCGCTGTTTGAAAAGCTGCTGCACAGTCCTTATCGCGTAAAACACAGCAAGCAATATTACCGTTTGTTTTCGCACATGCTGGTGCATGCTGACTTCATACACCT
>JAURKF010000049.1 GCA_030831885.1 Flavobacteriales bacterium | reverse complement strand
TCAGGTGCTGTCCTAAAACAATCTTCTCGAAATTATTAAATACCAGGTTACCGGTAGTTGATTTCTGGTGTATATGAAGGGTTGAATTCAAGCTAAACCTTCTGTTAATTTGTGTTCTATGAAAACACTACCTATCTCTCTATCCACCATTACATTCACCCTGATATCGCTTTGCGGTATCTCGCAAAGCACATTGTCGTGCGCCGACTTCTCCATAACAAGTGTAGCACCCGATGAATCGAATCCTGACTTTACGCTTATCAGTATTCAAATGCTGGGCAGCACCTCCGATTTCATCAACTACCCCTATGTTACGTCTGTATCCGACTGCGATGGAAATACCATTGCTTCGGGCAGCATGTTTTTCTTCGGCCAGATGGGGCAAACAACCCAAGCCTATCCTGTTAGTGCATTTGGAAATGACGTATGCTTTCCTATTACAGCCGAGTTTTTTTTTGGTAATGTGGATTTTGAAAACGACACATGCCTGCTGACCTTCGACGGCAGTGGTTTATTTATCAATACAAAAATGCAGCATACTCTCTCTGTGTTTCCCAATCCTGCAAGCGGCGAAATCCAAATGAATGTTGCCCCCGAAATGATAGGGACCGAATATTCACTATTCGATTCCATGGGACGTATGGTGCTCTCAGGTGTCATCACAACTCCTCTTCAACGGATTGATCTCGGCGCTATTCCTAAAGGTGTTTATGTTATGAGAGTCGCAAATCAAGAAATTAAAATTCTGTCCACTCAATAAAATCAATAATCCGCAATCCGTAATCCGTAATTAGTAATTAGTAATCTCTAACCCCTTCCCCCATGCACGAAATCATTTGCCCTCACTGCACCAAAGCCTTTAAAGTGGACGAATCGGGATTCGCCGATATTCTGCGTCAAGTTCGCAACAGCGAGTTTGATAAACAAATCAAGGAACGCATGGTGCAGGCTGAGCGCGAGAAGGCAAGCGCCGTGCAATTGGCCGAAGCAAATCTCAGGAACTCCATTCAGCAGGAGTTATTGAAAAAAGAGCAGGAAATAGAAATGCTCAATGCGAAAAATGCTAAGGAACTGATCGAGCAACTGACACAGAAAGATAAGGAGATGTCTAATCTGCGCTCCATAATAGAGCAAGCCGATCTGGCTAAACAACTATTAGTTGCGCAATCCGTTCGTGAAATCGAAAAAGAACGTGACGAACTAAAGAGCGAACTAAAGAACAAGGAAACAGAAAAGGAGCTATTGAAAAAGTCGCTTTCAGAAGAATTTAATACCACGCTGCAAGCAAAGGACGCCTTAATCAAAATGAAAGACGAAGAGATTGCCTTGCGCAAAGACATGAAGTTGAAACTATCGACTAAAATGATTGGCGAAACGCTGGAGCAACATTGCGAAACAGAGTTCAATAAATTGCGCGCAACAGCCTTCCAGCGTGCCTATTTCGAAAAAGACAACAACTCCAAAACCGGCAGCAAGGGCGATTACATCTATCGGGAACATGATGACGAAGGCAACGAAATTATTTCCATCATGTTCGAGATGAAAAATGAAGGTGACGAGACAGCGACTAAGAAGAAGAATGAAGACTTTTTAAAGGAGCTCGACAAAGACCGTGTTGAAAAAAACTGCGAGTTTGCCGTGCTGGTTTCCATGCTGGAAATCGAAAATGAACTATACAATACAGGAATTGTAGATGTATCATACCGATATCCGAAAATGTATGTGGTGCGCCCACAGTTTTTCATCCCAATTATAACCTTGCTGCGCAATGCAGCGATGAACTCGATGCAATACAAGGCCGAGCTCGCGACCATTCGCAACCAGAACATAGACATCACGAATTTTGAAGCACGTATGAACGAGTTTAAGACTGGTTTTGCGCGCAACTACAAGCTGGCGAGTAACAAATTTCTCGAAGCAATCGAATCCATTGACAAGTCAATCGATCAGCTTCAAAAAACCAAAGCGGCCTTATTAAACTCAGAAAACAACCTTCGCATTGCCAACGACAAGGCAGAAGATCTGACCATAAAAAAACTTACAAGAGGAAATCCCACAATGAAGGCAAAATTTGATGAGTTGGGTAGTGAAGAGGATAAGGGTTGAAGGAGTGTACATACCAATATAGCCTTGATGGTTTCCAGAACTTCCAATCTTATGCTCGGGAGTTGGATTACGCGAACTCAGCTCGCGATGCGAAAATTGCACTCTGCCTATTGCTTTAATGCTCCCAAATTTCGCATTGTACTTTATGCACTGTGCTTATAAATCCAACCCATTTCAAAATCCCGTAATCCGTAATTCGTAATCCGCAATCCGTAATCTATAATCATCAACTCCTTCCTAACTTCACAGCCTCAATTGCACCTATGAAAAATCTTGGAATTTTTGTAATCGCTCTTTTGACTTCAGCGGTTTCCAATGCACAACAAGCTTCTTGGCAACAGCGTGTAAACTACGCCATTGATGTGACTCTAGATCATAACTCACATCGATACAAAGGCGTTGAACGACTTATATACACCAACAACTCACCTGACGAGATTACCAAGGTGTACTTTCACTTATACAACAATGCCTTTCAGCCGGGAAGTGCTATGGATGTGCGTTCTCGCACTATCGTTGATCCCGACGGTCGCGTATCGGACCGAATCTCCCGTCTGACTCCCGAAGAATCGGGTTATCTGCATGTTACACGCATACAACAAGATGGTAAGGTACTTTCTGCAGTAGAAAGCGAAACCATACTGGAGGTTACCCTTGCCAAGCCAATCGCACCCGGTGGCAAAGCGTCCTTCGAACTACAATTCGAGGGACAATCGCCAATTCAAATACGTCGTTCAGGAAGGAACAACAGCGAAGGCATCGACTACAGCATGAGTCAGTGGTATCCAAAAATGTGCGAATACGATACCCGCGGATGGCATGCCAATCCCTACATCGGAAGAGAGTTCTACGGAGTATGGGGCGACTTCGAGGTGAATATTACCATCGACAAGAAGTATATACTAGCCGGGACAGGTGTATTACAAAATGCAGGGGAAATCGGGTGCGGTTATGTCTCCGATGGCTCTAAACTGAAACAACAGCCCGGCGACAAGAACACATGGAGATTCAAAGCTACCAACGTGCACGATTTTGTATGGGCCGCCGATCCGGATTACGCGCACGACCAGGCCCAGGTACCCGATGGCCCTATGCTTCATTTCTTTTATCAGAAAAACGCCGACTATGCAGCAGTTTGGAAAGACATGCAACCTCTCGCCGTGAAAGCTTTTACTTTCATGAGCAATAACTACGGAAAATACCCCTACACCGACTACTCTATCATTCAAGGCGGAGACGGAGGAATGGAATACCCCATGGCCACGCTCATAACGGGCAATCGCAAACTGCCAAGCCTCACGGGCGTGACTGTGCACGAGGCGGCTCACTCGTGGTATCAGGGTGTGCTCGCTACCAATGAAAGTTCATATTGCTGGATGGATGAAGGATTCACAAGTTTTGCAACATCCGAAACCATGGACCACCTGTTTCGTTCAGGAATGCCCAGTGGACACAAAAGTGCATTTAACGGATACTTCGACATTGTGCGTGAAGGGAAGGAAGAGGCTCTCGACACACATGCTGATCATTATATTACTAATTATGCTTACGGAACAGCAGCCTATGAGAAGGGAGAAATCTACCTCGCTCAGCTCGAATATATCATTGGTCCGACAGCCTTTCGAGCAGGACTGCTCGATTATTTTAACACATTCAAATTCCGTCACCCTGATCCGTATGATTTGATTCGTGTGATGGAGAAGCGAAGCGGCATAGAACTCGACTG
>JAURKF010000048.1 GCA_030831885.1 Flavobacteriales bacterium | reverse complement strand
TGCCGATGGCGGCATTCGCTTTACCGGAGATTTCGTCAAGGCACTCGCAGGTGGGGCATCATCCGTTATGGTGGGTTCTATGCTGGCGGGGACAGAGGAAAGCCCGGGCGATACGATAATTTATGAAGGCCGAAGATTTAAGGCCTACCGGGGTATGGGATCGGTCGAAGCGATGCAGCAAGGTTCAAAAGACCGCTATTTTCAGGATGCCGAAGACGATATCAAAAAACTAGTTCCGGAAGGAATTTCCGGGCGAGTGCCTTATAAGGGTACCGTTCAGGAAATCATGTATCAGATCGTGGGCGGACTGCGCGCCGGCATGGGCTATTGCGGGGCAAACGACTTGAAGGCACTCAGAAATTCACGATTCATTCGTATTACAAGTGCGGGCGTAAAAGAAAGTCACCCTCACGATGTCTTCATTAGCCGTGAAGCCCCCAATTACAGTTTAAAATAAGTCTCTGATAACTATTTGGTTTTAATGCTCTTTCACATGGGTACGCTGCGCTGAATTGAGGCCACGACTTCTTACATTTGCGCCCGTTCCATTTTTAAGAAATCTCGAACCAACGAATTAATTAACCCATTTATGAAGGTGAAATCGATTGCTTTTTTATGTGCATTTGTGATAGGCTCCTGCCTCCATATGGTCGCTCAGGATAAAAACTCCACGGTGCTAACTGTGGATGGAGAGCCTACAACTCTTGAAGAATTCGAAAACATTTTCCGAAAAAATAATCGCGATTCCGTAATCACAGCACAGTCGCTCGATGACTATATGGAGTTGTTTATCAATTTCAAATTGAAGGTGAAAGAAGCTCGTGAAGCAGGGCTCGACACCGTAAAAAAATTCAAAACAGAACTAGATGGCTACCGAGCACAGTTGGCCAGACCTTACCTGACCGACAGCGACAAACTCAACGATTTGATGAAGGAAGCGTATGAGCATTACAAGCAAGAAGTGCATGCCGCTCACATTCTGATAAAACTGGATGCCAATGCAGCTCCCTCAGACACTATTAAGGCATATGCTAAAATTATGGCTATACGCGAGCGCATCTCGAAAGGTGAAGACTTCATCTCGCTAGCCAAAGCTTCAAGCGAAGATCCTAGCGCAAAAGACAATGGTGGTGATTTAGGTTATTTCACCGCCTTTCAAATGGTTTATCCTTTCGAAAAAGCAGCTTACGAAACAGGCGTAGGTCAAGTTTCCATGCCGGTTCGCACCCGTTATGGTTATCACCTCATTTACGTTTTCGACAAGCGACAGGCACGTGGCGAGATGCACGTGGCTCACATCGTTGTGAAACCGAAATCAGAGGCAAACAGCGAGGCTAACGCTGAAACAAAAGTCCAGGAAATCTATCAAAAACTAGTGAGTGGTGAAGCTACATTCGAGGAATTGGCGGCCAAATACAGCGACGACCCAACCTCTGCCAAAAAAGGTGGTGAACTCCCCTGGTTTGGAACGGGTAAAATGGTAATTGAGTTCGAGGATGCTGCGTATGCATTGAAAAACAACGGCGACTTCTCTACACCATTTAAAACTGCTTTCGGGTGGCATATTATCAAGCGCCTCGAATATAAAGCGCTCGTCTCCTATGAATCCATGGAGAAAGATCTCAAAGCAAAAGTATCGAAGGACACCCGTGCCGAGCAAACCAAAAAGTCCTTTATCGAAAAACTTAAAAAGGAATACGCGTACACCATAAATGACGCAGAGTTGGCAAAGCTGATTGAGAAAGCAGATTCCAACGTTTTCCAAGGAAAAGTTTACGTTCACAAAAAATCACTCGAAAAGCCGCTCATTTCCATGAACGGATTGGTTATCAGTGTTAGTGACTTCAATGAGTATATGCGAACCAAAGGTCAAGCGAAACCAACCATGAGTCCTGGAGATTACCTGCGTGCATCGGTCAATAAACTAGGCGAAGACAAGCTGCTTCAACTCGAAGACTCCAAATTGGAATCGAAGCACACCCCATTCCGTCTTCTCATGAAGGAATATCGCGAAGGAATTCTGCTCTTCGAAATGACTGATCAAATGGTGTGGTCGAAAGCAGTCAAAGACACAGCAGGCCTATCGGCATTTTACGAAGCCAATAAGGGAAATTTCATGTGGCCCGAACGAGCTTCTGTTACGATTTTCACATGCTCAGATGCTGCCATAGCCAAGAAAGTGCGTAAAATGTTGAAGGACGAAAAAGATAAATCAGCGATTGCAGGCGAACTCAACAAAGAATCTCAACTGAACCTTCAAATTCAAGAAGGAATATATGCACTCGACGATAATGCAACGCTTTCGAAAGCACCTTGGAAAGTGGGGCTTAGCGATGATATTGAAGATAATGGACAAATTGTAATCATTCAATTCAAGGAAATTATTCCACCTGCTGCCAAGAAACTGGATGAGGCACGCGGCATGATTACATCTGAATACCAATCTCACCTCGAAAAAGAATGGATTGCCGCGATGAGAAAAGAGCATACCTTTCAAGTCAATCGCGATGTGCTCCACACCATTAAATGATGAGAATTCAGATAATCACAATCCTTTTCGCCACCTTCGTCCTTGGCTCGTGCCAATGGAATGACGACAGGGCAGAATTGATTGCTGAAATAGGCGACAAAAAGCTTACGCGCAAGGAAGTTTCGGACATCGTTCCCGATAATTCGACGCAAGAGGATAGTGCCGCACTGGCTGATCACTACATTCACGATTGGGTTACGAAGCAACTGATTATATCAAAAGCAGAATCAAGTTTACCCGATGAGCTTCTATCATTTGAAGAAATGATTGAAAACTATCGAAGCTCACTTCTTATATACGCTTTCGAACAAGAATGGGTCCGTCAAAAACTCGACACATTGGTACCGGATCAGGAAATCGAGCAGTATTACAGCGACAATGAGAGTAATTTCCAGTTGAAAGACTATATCCTCAAGGTTAAATTCTGTGCTCTCGCAGCAGATAACAAACAAGCCGGGGCGCTCAAGAAATTATTTAGTTCAACCAAACCGGAAGACCTCGTAAAATGGCAGAAACTCTGCGTCGATCTAAGTGCCAGTTATTATTACAATGAAGAAGAGTGGATGAAATGGGATGATTTCATCAAGCAAATACCTCTTGAAGTTTATGACGTGGCAGGCTTCCTGAAAAAAAAGAGCTTGATTGAATTTGAAAAAGACAACAATTTATATCTGATTTCCATTACCGATTATCAGCTTGCCGGATCTAAATCTCCGCTCGATTTCGAGCGTGATAAAATCCGCGCGATGATTATCAATAAACGCAAGCTTAAATTGCTCGAAGACATGCGACAGGCTATTTATACAAAGGCGGAACAAGAAGGCGATATAAAAATTTACTCAACCAAAAAATGAAGTTATTCTTCCTGCTTTTGTCCTTCGTTTGCTGCATGACCGCGCTAGCCCAGCCGGGCAAAGTTGTAGACCGGATCATCGGTGTTGTAGGAAACGAAATCATCCTACAGAGTGATTTGGAAGCATCTGTGCTCGAAGCTACCGAAGGCAAAGGATCCGACGATGGTGCAATGCGTTGTTCGATTTACGAGAATTTACTCTATCAAAAATTACTACTGAACCAATCCAAACTCGACAGTATTGAAGTAAGCGACGGAGAAGTACAGTCGCAGGTGGAGCGACGTATTGAATACTTTATTCAAATGTTTGGTAGTGTAGAAGAGTTCGAGAAGTACTACGGAAAATCACAATCGCAATTGAAGGACGAATACTTCGACTTAATTAAGGATCAGCTGCTCGTTCAGAAAATGCAGGACAACATCACCAAAAACGTAAAAGTAACGCCTGCCGATGTACTGAGTTACTATCAAACAGTACCGAAAGATTCCATACCGCTTATCGGCGAACAGGTGGAGTATTCTAAAATAGAAATTGCCCCGAAAGTGCGAGAGTCCGAGGTTCAACGCATCATTCACATGATGGATTCGATTCGAATGAACCTGGCCAACGGCAAATCATCCATGACGCTGGAAGCTGCCAAGTGGAGCGAAGATCCCGGTTCGAAATACAAAGGTGGTTGTTATCCGTTGCAGCGCAAAGGCTCATTTGTACCCGAATACGAAGCAGCTGTATTCAACACTCCCGAAGGTTCATATTCTCCTGTTTTTTCAAGCACTTACGGATATCACTTTGTGAAGGTCATCGAAAAACGAGGCGAATTCTATGAGTCGTGCCACATCCTCATGTCGCCTAAAGTGAAAGCCGAGGATTTAGAAATAGCCCGCAAATCGCTGGATAGGGTGCTTACTTCCATTAACGATACCCTTTCCTTCGCTCAGGCTGCTATGAAACACAGCACCAATGAAGACACCAAAAACCAGGGAGGAAAAGTTATCAATCCCTCAACAGGAGGAACGAGGCACGATGTAGCTTCACTTACTTCAGAAATGAATCTTGTTTTCATGAGTATGAAACCAGGCGATATGAGTGACCCTGTTTTGGTTACAGCAGAAGATGGCAAACAGGCGTATGTTGTATATCGCCTCGACAATAGGATTGCCGCGCATAGCGCAAACATGAAGGACGATTATGAAATTTTCAAACAGGTTGCTGAGGCAAGATCTAAGCAAACAGAAACGGATAAATGGGTAAAAAAGCGAATCGCCACAACGTTTGTAAAAGTGGATGATGAATATAAAAGTTGCCCCACCCAATTTCCCTGGCCTAAAAACAATCCTTAACAACTTGCTGCGTTGATTGGGCAGTTTCATTTTTACCTTCGCACGACTTCGATTTAACAAATCTCTTGTATGTCAGAAATTAAGTTCTCTTCCGATGCGGAAGCCATCGACTCACTGAAAGGTCGATACAGCGACCTTCAAAAAGAAATTCGCAAGGCTATAGTTGGGCAAGATGAAGTAGTGCGCGATGTGCTCATTTCTATTTTCGGAAACGGCCATTGCTTGCTCGTAGGCGTGCCCGGACTTGCGAAAACGCTGCTCGTAAGCACCATCGGAAAGTCCCTTGGTCTTTCATTCAACCGAATACAATTTACACCCGATCTTATGCCGGGAGATATTGTTGGATCGGAAATTCTGGATGAATCGCGCAGCTTCAAATTCGTAAAAGGGCCTCTATTCTCGAATATTATTCTGGCGGATGAAATAAACCGTACTCCGCCCAAAACACAATCGGCATTGCTCGAAGCCATGCAAGAAAGAAGAGTTACTTCCGGCGGTAAAACGTATGATTTACCTTCTCCTTTCTTCGTACTTGCCACTCAAAACCCAATTGAACAAGAGGGAACTTATCCTCTGCCTGAAGCGCAGCTAGACCGTTTCATGATGAATATCTGGGTAGATTACCCTACCCTAGCCGACGAAATTCAAATCGTAAAATCTACTACTACCAATATTGTTCCTCAAATATCAAGTGTGGTTTCAGGGCAGGAAATAGTCTTCTATCAGCAGCTGATTCGCAAAATGCCTGTGCCTGATAACGTGATTGAATACGCTGTAAAGCTTGTTGCCAAAACACGACCTGAAAACGAACTTGCTCCAACGATGGTCAATAATTTCCTAAGTTGGGGTGCAGGTCCTCGAGCCTCCCAGTTCTTAATTATTGGTGCCAAATGTGTGGCTGCATTGAAGGGCAAATACAGTCCTGATATAGAAGATGTGCGCGCTGTAGCAGTGCCAATACTTCGCCATCGCATTGTGCGCAACTACAAAGCAGAAGCTGAGGGATACACCGTAGAAAAAATTATTGCGGAGTTGATGTAGTGCCATAGCTCGAGCGGCCATCAATCCAAGGCAAAGCAAGAGCATTTATGGCAAGGCCTATCCCTATATGTTGGAATATCAGCAGGGATATTGTTCCTGCAATCAACATCGAAAGCGCCGCGAGATAGCGCGACCTGCGCCAGATAAGTGCTAAGGGTAGAATACTTGCAAGCACCAGCAAAGTCAAGTTTACAATCTGAAGCATTGACTTCGATTGAATCGCAAATTCGGTCACAAACCCTCGAACGAGCGCCGTTTGATGAAACAAGTAATACAGTGCGCTTCCAGCCATCCATTGAAGTGAACCGCACATGAAAAGCACCGCTGTAGTCAGAACAACAAAAGTTTGAATTCGTAATGCTAAGAAGGAGACAGCGTTCAGCCATTGCCGCCAGCCTCGTTCATTGTCATAATGGACAGGTATTAGTACACATGCAAAATTCAGTAAAACGAATATGGATGCTCCATGCAGTCCGGGCGCAGTTTGATAGAGCATTACTCCCGTAATCCACGCAATAAAGCGAGCCGCAAAAGCAGCTCGATGATTCCATAAACTGAGCACAGCCATTACTGCATGAGTGTAATAAACCCATGGAAACAAGTGAGGCTGGTAGTACAACTGAAACATAAAATTTTCCAGCAGTGAGTCGGGCATGGCCGAGCGCATCAGCACACTGCTACTACCCCAGACCAAATGCCTATATGGAAATGACGTTATCCAAACGATAATCAACATTCCGAAAATAATTCGCGGCATAAAACGCAACGCGCGATGCGACGACAGTTGATAAAAGTATTCCGTCAATTTGATCATCTGGCTGGACCGTATGTGGGAAAATTCAAATAAGCAATCTGCTCAGAATAGGCTTGATCGGGCGATGGGATAAAATGAATAGCCATACGCAATTGCACCGAATCAGGAACCGAATTTTCTACATGATAATTCATACTCAGCACATAATGCAATGCCTTCGCATAAGCACTACTTTCTAAAATACGCTTCAACTCGGGACGTTTGTTTTCACTATAAAAATTATGAGTGATTTGCCAGCGCATCTCTTCATTGATGAACTGCTCCAATCGCTCAGCAGGCGAAGTGGCATCATATGCAAATGACGCTGTTGCATCTTTCCAGCCTTCCCATTGATTAGCTTCCAACGTTCGAAATTCCAACTCCAACGTGCTTGTTGGGAAATCACATGCCGATACTACCCATGGTTGCTCAAAAAGAGGAGAAGTATAGTGATGCACTTTCTTTTGCGGCTCCGACAACAAGGTGCAGGCGCTCCACATGCAGAACGTAAAATGTGCTCCTAGCAATAGGAAGCCAACAATAACAGCAAGGACAGACCGATTCATAGCAACGGTCCGAAGGTAATTCTACTTGCATAAGGTTGCGCGCTTCGGAGTAAGTTTGTATCAAACTCAGAGCATATGACCGAAATAAAGGCAAACGATCCCACCCTGCGTTCATGGGTGCATGTACCGAAGGGTTCAGATTTTCCAATACAGAATTTACCCTTTGGAATTTTCCGCACAGAAAGTCAGTTTCCTCATGTATGCTGCGCAATAGGTGAGCAACTCATCGATTTGAAAGCGCTACATGTAATGGGCTATTTGGAGAATTTGCCATTCACGCTTGAAGACATGGTGAGTCCTACACTCAACCGATGCATGCGCCATGGCAAGCAAGCCATGCGCGATTTGCGTAACCGCGTATCAAAACTGCTGCGCAGCGATATGCCTGATCTGCGCGACAAAGAGCACCACGTGCGCCAGGTGTTGTTTCGGCAAGATGAAGTGCAAATGCTTATGCCGATAGCCGTGGGAGATTACACCGACTTCTATAGCAGCGAAGATCACGCTCGTAACGTGGGTACAATGTTTCGCGATCCTGCCAAAGCACTACTGCCCAACTGGAAACATCTACCGGTAGGTTATCACGGCAGAGCTTCGAGCATTGTAATTAGTGGGACTCCCATTCATCGACCGATGGGACAAGTGAACCCCAGCGACGAAACTCCTCCTACGTTTGGCCCCACCAAACAACTCGACTTTGAACTGGAAATGGCTTTTGTAACGTTCGATGGCAAACCACTGGGGCAGCGCATCAGCACTGCAGAAGCAGACGACTATATTTTCGGAATGTTGCTCTTCAACGACTGGAGCGCACGGGATATTCAGCGTTGGGAATACGTTCCACTTGGACCATTTCTAGCCAAGAATTTTGCATCAACCGTTTCACCATGGGTAGTAACACTCGATGCACTCGAACCATTCCGTGTTGCAGGACCGGTGCAAGATCCCAAGGTATTACCTTATTTGGAATACAATGGAAATAAGAACATCGATATACAACTTGAGGTAGCAATTCTTCCTGAAAGCGGTCAAGAAACTATTGTGTCCAATAGCAACTACAAGCACATGTATTGGAACATGACACAACAGCTTGCCCACCACACCATTAATGGTTGCAACATTCGCTGTGGCGACATGATGGCAAGCGGCACGATAAGTGGGCCCCATGAAGGATCATTTGGTAGTATGTTGGAAATCGCTTGGAAAGGAACGAAGCCTGTTGCGATGAAAGATGGTTCTCAGCGCACCTTCATTCAAGATGGCGATACCGTAGTGATGCGAGGCTATGCGGAGAAAGCAGGTGTGCGCATTGGTTTTGGCAATTGTGCGGGACAAGTCCTTACTGCATTGACCTGATGCAATTGCTAAAATTGTTAATGATACGTCAAACTTGAATGGCGCAAAAAGCATGAAGGCATATTTGCTTCTCCATTAGTGAATCCCATGTTGCGTTTCTTTTGCATTCTCATAGCCTTTTTGGTTGCAGCCAAGGAAGTGGTTGCTTTTGGCAATGCAGGAGAGCATTTTGAAGGTGCAGTTTATTCGGTGCTCGACAATTCTATTTCTGACGTTTGGCTGTGCGAATCCGAAGACAATTCGGAG
>JAURKF010000047.1 GCA_030831885.1 Flavobacteriales bacterium | reverse complement strand
TTACAATTGACATTTGCTCATTGATAGCCAACGCAGGCAATTGTGCAGTTGTACTAAAAGGGGAAACGGTGATAATAGGGGCAGAAGGAGTGGTCACGTCAATGGCGGTGATAATACCCATTTGACCGCCTTTGAAAAAGAGAATATCTCCCTTGGATACATTTTTCAGATCGATTTTCTCGACCGAACTTTCCATAGCCGTTGCACTCTTGGGAATATTTACACCAAATTTCGAATAGATGTACGAAATGAAACCGCTACAGTCGAGATTCCATGGGGCATCGCCCTTATAACGATAAGGTTTACCCAGATAGGTGCGGCCAAACCCGATTACGGAATCAATATTCACTGAATCAACGGAAATTGTATTCGATTCAGGAGATAGTCGAAAACGCTGAACAAGCGCATCATTGCTGGCGCAGATGATAAATAACACCACCAGCACAATCGTAGAAAGAATTGCCTTGAAACTCATTCCGGTAATTAGATTAAACAAAAATAGTTCAAGAAGTTGATGGAAGCAGCAATCAATCTTATTTCGCTACATTCGTAAGCACAAATGGAAACTGTTTTAAAACCGCTCTTTCAAACGATTAATCGTATTGGTATTAATGCCGGTGACGATAATCTTACGGCCAATAAAAAACGATTTGTTGTCTACGAGGCTATATTGATGAGCGTAGGAGGTATCGGCTGGGGATCATTTTGCTTCTTCTATCTGGAACGTCCCTTCCAATCGATGGTTCCGTTTGGTTATGTCGTCTTATCAGCAATCAATATATTGTTGTTTGCGAGGTATAAATGGTTCATATTAACCCAAACCTTTCAAACCGGTATTAGCCTGCTGCTACCTTTCTTATTTCAGTGGTTCCTGGGAGGATTCTATGCCTCCGGAGGAGTTATGATTTGGGCGTTGCTTTCTCTGGCTGCTTCCCTGAGTTATTCCAATACACTAACTTCTGCTATTTGGCTTCTTACCTATGTTCTGCTTACTGCATTCTCCAGCATATTCGACGGATACTTTCATGAACGGTTCGCCGTGGAATATGATATGGATATGTCAGTCCAGCTCATCTCCGCTAATATTGCTGTGGTCTCGTCGTTTATTTTCTTGCTCGTAATTTTCTTTGTGAATGAGAATAGAAACTCCTATGCGAAAGTGAAAGACGCTCAACAAATGCTTATTCAGTCGGAAAAACTGGCTGCATTAGGTCAATTATCCGCCGGAATTGCCCACGAAATCAACACACCACTCGGTGCAATTAAGGCAATTGCCCAAGAATCGCGGGCGATGGGAAAAAACCTTGTGCGCAACCTTCTTGAACTGTACCGCTCACTTACAACAGAGGAAATTCAATTTTTCCTGCAAATAGTCGAAACACACAGAATCAAAAATGAGTTTCTGTCAACACGTGAAGAACGCCCTCTGAGAATTGCATTGGAAACGGAACTTGAGAAAAAAGGTGTGCAACAAGCCTCGTTAATAGCAAACAAGCTTTCACAGATTAATTTATATTCAATTGGTGGTCCGCTTGAAAAGCTGATAGGCCCTCATTTCGCTCTTGTTGTAGAAACGCTTCATCTCTTGTTTCTGGATGAAAAAAACAATACCACGACGCTTACATCGGTAGAAAAAGCATCGCGTGTAGTGCGAGCCTTGAAGATGTACCTGCACACTTCCGAATCGAATGAACCGGTACGATACAATCTTCGCGAGTCGCTGGATACAGTGCTTACCATTTACAACAATCAAATGAAGCATGGGGTGCGATTGCACATTGAAGTGCCCGACAACATTGTGTTGGTTGGTTTTTCAGAAGAAATGGGCCAAGTTTGGACGAATTTAATCGTGAATGCCTGCCAAGCCATGAACTTTTCAGGCACGCTTACGATAAAGGCCCATGTGAAAAATTCAATAGCTCACATTTCGATAAATGATACAGGATGTGGTATTCCGGAAGAAATAGGAGAAAAGGTATTTGATGCCTTCTACTCTACCAAGAAAATAGGAGAAGGCTCGGGACTCGGACTCGACATAGTAAAAAACATTGTTCTTAAGCACTCCGGTAAAATTTACTTCGAGAGCAAACAAGGCATCGGCACTACCTTTCATGTCGAAGTTCCATTAGAAATTATAACGAATCATTGACCAACCCAGTCCAACCCATGCAAAAAGCTATTCTTTGTGTCGACGATGAACGATCTATACTGAATGCGCTGCAACTTCAAATCATGCGGGCATTCTCCGATCAGTATTTATTGGAGCTGGCCGAAAGCGCGCATGAAGCAATCGAAATCATTGAAGATTTTAATAAACGGAATATCCAACTTGCAATGGTTATAACCGATGAAATGATGCCCGGCATGAAAGGTCATGAACTCATAAACCATATTGTGGAGATTTCGGAATCTACTCCTTGTATGTTGCTCACGGGATATGCGCAGACTGAAGTGGTGGATACAATAAATGAAAATCGCACATCCTATATGCTCAGTAAGCCGTGGGATGCAGCTGAACTTGTAGACCTCATTAGAAAAGCCACGCTAGGTAATCATTAAAATAAGCTTCGAAAGCCAAAACTAATTTTACCATTGCGAAGCAAAACAGGATTATCGAATTGTTTACCCAGTGCGTAATTAAAAGTGAAGATTCCTGCTTTTGTATCGAAATTAAACCCAACACCTACATTTAAGGGGGTATCGCGCAGGTAGCGCATTACACTTCGGTATTCATACCATGCCTGATCAAGGAACAGATATGCTGCTGAGTTTTCTTCCAGAATAAATCGATACTCCAACGTGCTTACCCCCCAGGCGGTTGCGAAAATACTTTCTTCATTGATGCCTCGAATGGTGCGCAAACCACCAATCCGCATAACTTCATTTTCAAAGAGTGAATCACTAAAGATGGCCCCGCCCTTCGCCGAAAGCACGAGCGTTTGTTTACGTAAAATTGGAATGTAGTAATCGAACTGGCCATCCATTCTACTCATCGGACGGCGCACAAGATTATCTGCCTCTGCTTGTGAGTTCACTGTTTCACGAAAGCCGGCAGCAAATTCAGTTTGCAATTGAACTCCCTTACGAGGGTTCCATCGGTAATCGAGATTTTCCAACTGAGCACTCAATCCATACAGCGATTGTTGAGAATTGCGAATTGCACCGGCGGTGTAGTAGGTTGTAAGTTGATCGGAACGATTGCGTTCCACAAAAGCTCGAATGCGCTGATTCCTTGGTAAAAGAACGCCCACACCGGCCATAAGCTTTACGGAGGTAAATGAAGTGTCACGTTTGTAGATATGCAATCTACCATCAACCATTAAGGGAGACTTGAACAAGTAAGGCACCATCGCCTTAAGCGCTAAATCCTGAGTTTGCGGTTGTAGTTTGCGCCAAACCATTCCCCATTCCTCTCCCTTATTGAATGCATTCATCAAGCGGATTTCAGCATCGCCTGTAACATTCACTTTGCCCGTTGATTCATCGGGCCTTAGTCCGGCAACGCCGTTGAAATAGTTGGCCTTCTTGCGCTCAACAAAAACGTACAAATCAGCTTTACCATCACGAAAGCGGACTTCGGGCGGTCTCTTTATCTGAATAAAAGGAATTTCCTTTAAGCGCTTTTCTGTTTGCTGAATGCGATATTCGTTGTAAAGTTTCCCTTGCTTGAAGTCAATGTAGTTGAGGAGAAATAAAGCAGGCAGGGGCTTAATAGACTTCACATAAAGACTGTCATTCACAACGAGCGGCCCTTTCCTCACGGATGTATAGACATTCACCCAGTCCTCTCTATTTCGAATACGTCGGTGGGTAGATTTGTTAATGCTGTCCAAATGAATGGAGGCAAAAGGATATCCTTCATTTTCAAACAGAGCTAATGCCCGACTAAACGTTCGATTGCGCGTTGAAATACCTAGCTGATCATTTATATGCCACTGAAGTTTGGCTCCATCCGGCAGGAGTAGGTTAAAATCGGCCAACTTAAAAAACTTCCCGTGCCTCAATTGCAAACGCACAACACTATCCGCTACTACCGTATCGGCCTGTGCCATTAAGTAGCCATCATCAAGCAATGACATGTACTGTACGCTTGCCTCTTTAAGCGCTTCGTCTTTTCTTGTGTATTGCAATCGAAGCGTATCACTAGAACCTTCACGCACTACTTCTAAAATCCATTTTGATTGAGCACAAGTAGCATGAAATAGCATGGTAAGAATTGCGCAGAACCACACTCTACGCAGCGAACAACGAATTTCAGAATTACTCAATCGCATTATCTTACAAATGATAGGCACAGGAGAGCAAAGGTGTTCAAATTACCGATTGATTTCGTTACATTCCGCAGAAAGTAATCTCAATAAAAGCGGAGCGTAGTTCGTTAACTGAGCATTGAAAAAAAAAGACCGCACGAGGCGGTCTTTTCTATTTTATTGTCGGCGATTATTCCTCGCTCTTCTTCTTGCGTGTTGCCTTTGGCTTTTCTTCGCCCTCTGCTTTCGGTTCAGCCTTCTTGCGAGTAGCTTTTGCCTTGGGTGCATCAGCAGTTCCTTCAGCACCTTCAGTCTTCTTTGCAGAGCTGCGGCGAGTGCGCTTCTTAGGTGCAGCTTCGGCCGCACTAGCAGTGCCATTCGTATAGAGAGTATTGAAGTCAACCAATTCAATCATGGCCGTTTCAGCATTGTCACCCGGACGGAAACCGGTGCGGATGATACGCACATAACCACCCGGACGATCAGCCACTTTAGGAGCGATTTCACGGAACAATTCAGTTACCGCTTCTTTGTTCTTCAAATAACTGAAAACCGTACGACGGCTGTGTGTGCTGTCTGTTTTGCTTTTGGTAATAAGCGGCTCTACATATACACGCAATGCCTTAGCCTTAGCGAGTGTAGTGTTGATACGCTTGTGCTCGATAAGCGAGCAAGCCATGTTCATCAAAAGAGCTGCGCGGTGTTCGCGGGTTCTGCTCAGGTGGTTTACTTTTCTTCCGTGTCTCATAAACGTTTTTGGTAGTGAAGCGTTGGCAATTGGCTAGTGCATTCATTCGTTGCGAATCATTGCATATGCCACCTTCTTTTACAACTACTCCGGGTTCTTTAAATAATTACTTTTATTAAGTGCTTTCGCACCAAGTTACCAATTAGTCGCGGTCGAGCTTGTACTTGCTAACGTTCATACCGAACTGCAAGCCTTTTCCTTCCACGAGTTCTTCCAATTCTGTAAGCGACTTCTTACCGAAGTTACGGAACTTCAACAAGTCGTTTTTGTTGAATGAAACCAGGTCACCCAAGGTATCGATATCAGCGGCCTTCAAGCAATTGAGGGCGCGCACCGATAGATCCATGTCAACCAATTTGGTCTTCAACAACTGACGCATGTGCATTGAGCTTTCATCAAACTCCTCAGTTTCTTTCTTCGCTTCCTGCTCGAGTGTGATGCGCTCATCACTGAACAGCATGAAGTGATGAATGAGGATTTTTGCTGCTTCCTGTAGAGCGTTCTTTGGAGTGATGCTTCCATCACCGTGAATCTCTACCAACAACTTTTCGTAGTCAGTCTTTTGTTCCACACGGAAGTTTTCTACGCTGTACTTCACATTGCGGATAGGAGTGAAAATACTGTCGATAGCAATGGTTCCAACAGGGGCGCTATTCGACTTATTTTCTTCGGCCGGACGGTATCCGCGTCCCTTGCCGATTGTAATTACCATATTTAACTTCACCTTGGGATCCATGTTGCACACCACTAAATCGGGGTTCAACACTTGAAACGCAGTGGTAAAGTTGCTGATGTCACCTGCCTTGAATTGCTCTTGACCTGTGATGTTGATAGTTACCTTTTCATAATCGGTTGTCTCAATCTGGCGCTTCAAACGAACTTGCTTGAGGTTAAGGATGATTTCGGTTACATCTTCAACCACGCCTTTGACTGTAGAAAACTCATGATCAACACCTTCAATTTTAATGGAGGTGATTGCAAAACCTTCCAATGAAGAGAGCAGAATTCTGCGCAGTGCATTTCCGATGGTGATACCGAAACCGGGCTCCAACGGACGGAATTCGAACGATCCTGAGAAGTCGTTGCTGTCGAGCATTACGACCTTGTCTGGTTTTACGAAATCAATGATTGCCATGTATAGTGTGATTATTATTTTTTGGTTCTGGACTATTACTTAGAATACAATTCGACGATGAGCTGTTCCTTAATGTTTTCAGGAATCTGCACGCGCTCGGGGTAATTGAGGAATACACCTTGCTTGTCGCCGTCGTTCCAATCCAGCCAGTCGAATTTCTTACGGTTAGCCAATGCCATGGTAATGGTAGGCAATGATTTTGAACGTTCGCGCACACCCACACGGTCACCCGGACGGAGTTGATACGAAGGAATATTCACTACTTGACCGTTAACGGTAACGTGGCTGTGACCCACCAACTGGCGAGCTCCCATGCGGCTTGCCGCCAATCCAAGGCGATACACGGTATTATCAAGTCGCGACTCACAAAGAGCGAGCAAGATCTCACCGGTTACACCGGGACGTGCCGACGCTTTCTTGTAGAGATTTTCGAACTGACGTTCCAAAATACCATAGGTGTATTTTGCCTTTTGCTTCTCGTTGAGCTGAACGGAATATTCCGACTGCTTACCGCGACGCTTATTGGGTCCGTGTTGTCCGGGCGGATAATTACGCTTATCCAAATTTTTGTCCGGTCCGAAAATCGGTTCACGGAACTTACGCGCAATCTTTGACTTGGGTCCTGTATATCTGGCCATTGCTAATGATTTCTTGAGATAGTATTAGATTCTTCTTTTCTTGGGTGGGCGGCAGCCGTTGTGAGGAAGTGGAGTGATATCCACGATTTCCAACACTTCGATGCCGGTGTTGTGAATGGTACGGATAGCAGATTCACGACCTGCACCAGGACCTTTAACGAACACCTTTACCTTGCGCAAACCAAGATCCATCGCCTCTTTCGAAGCCTGCTCGGCAGCCAACTGTGCAGCATAGGGTGTGTTCTTCTTAGAACCCTTGAATCCCATTTTGCCGGCAGATGACCAAGAGATAACTTGACCGGTGTTGTTGGTAAGGCTGATGATGATGTTGTTGAATGTAGACTGAACGTGAGCTTGTCCCACTGACTCAACGAGTACATTCTTTTTCTTTTTCTTTTCGACTTTAGCCATTGTTCGTGTTGTTTGGGCTCGATGCCTCGGAGGCATCTAACCGTACGAATTATTACTTGGTTACTTTCTTCTTGTTTGCAACAGTCTTACGCTTTCCTTTGCGGGTACGTGAGTTGTTCTTGGTGCTTTGACCACGAACCGGCAAGCCCACACGGTGACGAACACCACGGTAGCAACCGATATCCATCAAACGCTTGATGCTCATCTGCACTTCCGAACGGAGCGCACCCTCTACCTTGAGTTCATCGGTGATGTAACCACGGATCTTTGAAAGATCGTCGTCGTTCCACTCCTGAACCTTCTTATCGTAGCTTACACCTGCAGTTTCTAAAATTCTGCGAGCCGTGCTACGACCGATTCCGTAGATGTAGGTGAGACCAATTTCACCTCTTTTGTTTCTTGGTAAGTCAATACCTGCTATACGAGCCATTTATTTATTGTTTTTAGGACCGGATTCACCGGGCCAAACGTTTAACCTTGTCTTTGCTTGAACTTAGGGTTCTTCTTGTTAATTACATAGAGCTTACCCTTCCTGCTTACAATTTTGCAGTCGGCTGAGCGCTTTTTAATAGATGCACGAACTTTCATGTCTTTAACTTTTATCCGAATTACCTCGGGCAATTCTTATTTGTATCTAAAACTAATTCTTCCTTTTGTCAAATCGTAAGGTGACATTTCCACCTTCACTCTATCGCCTGGTAGGATGCGTATGTAGTGCATGCGCATTTTACCCGAGATATGAGCCGTAATTATGTGGCCGTTTTCCAACTCCACGCGAAACATCGCATTGGAAAGGGCTTCGATAATTGTTCCATCAAGTTCGATGGATGTTTGTTTTGCCATATCTCTATCTATCGTTCGCTTCGGGCCATGCTTACATCAGCAGGGCCTCTGCCTTTTCAATCAATTCA
This sequence comes from Flavobacteriales bacterium, assembly GCA_030831885.1. The sequence continues at coordinate 3,340 of JAURKF010000047.1, read as the reverse complement.
AAACTGGATAAAACTTCAGCTTTCTCTTTTCGCACCACGATGGTATGTTCGAAGTGTGCACTTGGCTTTGCATCAGCAGTAACGATGGTCCAGCCATCTTTCATTTGCTTCACATTGCGCGTGCCCATGTTGATCATCGGTTCGATGGCAATCACCAATCCTTCTTGCATCAACACACCCTGACCTCGCTTTCCGAAGTTGGGGACTTCCGGGGCCTCGTGCAGGTTCTTCCCTACTCCATGACCGACCAAATCGCGAACAACTCCATATCCGAAGGACTCAGCATACGTTTGAACCGCATAACCGATATCGCCTGTGCGATGACCCGCGACGGCTTGCTCTATTCCAAGATACAAACATTCTTTGGTCACCCTCAGAAGCTGGCGTACTTCGGGAGAGATTTCACCTACACCAAAGGTATAGGCCGAGTCACCCCAGTAACCATCCTTCACCACTCCTATATCCAGCGAAACAATGTCACCATCTTGCAATGGCCGTTCGTTGGGGAGCCCGTGAACAACTGAGCTGTTTACACTGGCACAAATCGAATTGGGGAACTTATTGTACCCTAAAAATCCCGGATATGCACCATGGTCGCGAATGAACTCTTCAGCCACGCTATCGAGCTCCAAGGTTGTTACCCCGGGTCGAATGCGGGATGCGAGCTCCGCTAAAGTTTTTCCAACAAGTAAAGAACTTTGTCTGATGAGTTCTACCTCATCATCCGTTTTTAGTACAGGTTTCTTGGACGACATTGTGCCAAAACCCCTGCGTTAGCCGGCGTAACCTGATGAACTGATCGCGCCGGTATTTCTACCGCGCACACGACCCGATTTCATAAGGCCATCATAGTGACGCGACACCAAGTGCGTTTCGATTTGCTGGAGCAAATCGAGAATAACACCTACTGTAATCAACAAGGATGTACCACCGAAGAATATTGAAAACTGCTGTGCTTTGGTAAGACCTATCATCATTACCAATGCAGGCAGAATAGCAATCAAGCCAACAAAAATACCACCTGGAAGCGTGATGCGCGACATTACCTCATCAATGAAGTCGGCTGTTGGCTTTCCTGGCTTTACGCCGGGAACGAAGTTCCCATTTCGCTTAAGGTCATCGGCAATCTGGTTAGGATTGGTAACAATGGCCGTGTAGAAGAACGTAAACAAGATAATTGAGCTGAACAATAAAAGATTGTAGCCCCAACCTTGGATGTTGGTAAGGCTCGCCAAAATTTCACTATCGCGGAACGTTTCTGTGCTTCTCAAATAGAGAGGAACGAACATAATCGCTTGCGCAAAGATGATCGGCATAACACCTGCGGAATTGACACGCAATGGAATATAAGAACGAGCTCCCTCGCCTTGAGGCATCTGTGATCCTCCACCCATATTCATTTTGGCCATCTGCACAGGAATGCGTCGTACCGCCTGAATTACGGCCACACAAAGACCTACAACAATAAGCAAAGAGAACAATTCAATTATGAAGAAGAAAGGAGTTTGAAGTTTGAATTCAGAAATAAATCCTTTCGGAATGTCAGAAATGATACCCGTCATGATGATTAATGAAGTACCGTTTCCAATTCCCTTGTCAGTAATCTTTTCACCCAACCACATCACAAACAGAGTGGAGCAGGTAAGTATAATAACTGCCGAAAACAACCAGGTAGCTCCTTCCGGATATGCCCCTGCCGGCAAGGTACTTTTGATATAACCGGGAGCCTGAACCAATCCGATAGCGATGGTAAGCATGCGCGTGTACTGATTGATTTTCTTACGACCACTTTCTCCCTCGCGCTGAAGTTTAGTAATCGAAGGTACAGCAAGTCCAAGCAGCTGGATGATGATGGATGCAGAGATATAAGGCATTATACCCAAGGCAAATATGGAGGCACGACTAAAAGCGCCACCTGTAAACAACCCAAGGAAGCCAAGCAAACCTCCTTGTGCACCGGTCTCCAATTGATTTGAGTCTACCCCGGGTAGCACGATGAAAGATCCAACACGATACACCAACAATAGGAGTAACGTGTAGCCAATCTTCATTCTCAGCTCTTCGTGATTCCAGATATTCTTTATTTTCTGAATAAAACCTTTCATAATGGTGGTTTAGAGAATAGTTGCTGTTCCGCCCACTTTTTCAATCGCGGCCTTTGCTGTTGCAGAAAATCCGTGAGCCGTTACATTCAATTTGGTCTTTAGCTCACCACGACCCAACACTTTGATGAGGTCCTTCTTTGCACAGATACCGTTTTGCACTAAAATATCGTGATTGATATCACCCGCACCTGTCTTTTCAGCCAAGGACTGAAGCAGATCGAGGTTGATACCTTTGTATTCGACGCGGTTGATGTTCTTAAAACCGAATTTAGGCAGACGACGTTGAAGAGGCATCTGACCACCTTCAAAACCTAGCTTACGCTTGGTACCGGAACGTTGACCTGCACCCTTGTGACCGCGGCCAGACGTTTCGCCTAGACCTGAACCTTGACCACGACCTACACGCTTACGCGTTTGCGTAGAACCAGCAGCAGGCTTGAGATTATTAAGTTTCATATTCGTTTGAGTGTTGTTGTCAACCTAGAGGTTGACATCTTTTAATTCTTCTTTATTATTTGTTCTCCACCTTGAGCAAGTGACGAACGGCGCGGATCATACCGGCAATGTTTGGTGTAAGCTCATGTTCAACCGGAACATTCAGCTTTTTAATTCCCAGCGCCTGAATCGTTGCCTTTTGACGAGCCGGACGATCGATAGCGCTTTTCACTTGTGTTATCACAACTTTAGCCATGGTATGCTCTTTTTTTATCCTTTGTAAACTTTATCTACACTGATACCGCGCATTTTGGCAATATCGTGTGCATTACGCAATTTTGAGAGGGCGTCAAGAGTAGCTTTCACCACGTTGTGTGGATTAGAAGACCCCTTAGACTTAGCCAATACGTCGGTGACACCGGCTGACTCCAACACAGCGCGCATCGCACCACCGGCAATAACTCCAGTACCATGAGAGGCAGGCTTGATGAATACACGCGCACCGCCGAACTTACCATCCTGTTCGTGAGGAATAGTACCCTTGCGAACGGGAACCTGAATGAGGTTCTTCTTGGCATCTTCCGTAGCCTTGGTAACAGCCTCAGCAACTTCTTTCGATTTGCCTAGACCGTGGCCAACAACGCCTTTTTCATTACCCACCACAACGATGGCGGCAAAGCCGAAGGTACGACCACCCTTGGTCACCTTGGTTACCCTGTTAACCGCAACCAAGCGGTCTTTCAATTCTGTTTCGCTGGAGCGAACTGGTTTTGTTTCTGCCATCTCCTATTAGAATTTAA
>JAURKF010000046.1 GCA_030831885.1 Flavobacteriales bacterium | reverse complement strand
TGCAAATGTATCAGCTGCGCCCGGATGGAATTGCTTCTTTGCTATTTGCAGGCCCCATCGTTTCTCTCAATGTGAAATTGCGGGTTCTTGCCAGATCGGGCTTGTTCATTGCAAAGATTATAGGCTTTAGAAATTTCTATAGCCTAATGGCGAAGATCGTTTTACCTAGAAAAAATCACAAGAGGTCTCGCGAAATCTTCGTACGCGAATCCAAATTTTTGAGTATTGAGGAGTACCGAAAGTGGACTGCCATGTATGGTCAATACCTGGATGACACATTACAAAAATTATTTACGTTTCAACCGCGGGTTCCTATGCTCATTTTAGTGGGAGGGCAGGATCATTTGTTTTTGCAACCTACTATAAACTATGCTCAGCGTTTTCAATCGATAACAATCGAAGTGGTTCAGCGATGTGGGCATTTGGTTAGTCTTGAGAGGTCGGAAGAATTTAATCGTCGAAGCATCGAATTTTTGCAGTCCCTTGGCAGAGGGTAGTTTTTTTAATAGTCTTGTTTGAGCAATTGATACTTATCTTGCTCGCCTAACTAATTATCTCTTTACCTCTCCTATGGAATCATTAATTAACGAAGCGCTAAACCATCGCGCAATCAACCATCCTTATCTGATGGCTCTGAAGAATGGTGAATTCAAAAATATGGATGCCGTTCTCAAAGATTTTGCTCTTCAGTATGGTGCATACAGTTCTTGGTTCCCACGTTACCTGACGGGGGTTATATCCAAGTTGGAAGATCCCCAGCATCGCGAGCATTTACTTGATAATCTTGCCGAAGAAAGTGGCCACTTACATGACGATGATATTGAAGCCATCGAGAAGTTGGGTATTAAAGAAGAGTGGGTGCAAGGTATTCCACACCCCAAGTTGTTTCGTCGTTTTCAGGATGCCATGGGCATTGATCGCAATACAGAAATTGGCATAGAGGTTCAGATCTGGCGCGAATCGTTTCTGAGTTTAGTGCAAGATGGTTCGTCTGTGTCGGCAGTTGGCGCCATTGGATTGGGTACAGAGTCTATCGTGAAATTTGTTTACCGCCATCTAATTGAGGCGATTGAAAAACATACGAAATTATCCCTTTTCGACTACGTGTTTTTTCCGCTCCATACAGAGGTGGACGATGAACATGGGCTGATTCTTCTGCGAATTGCCGAGGAATTGGCAAGCCGCAGCGATGAAGCAAAAATGGAATTGAGAAAAGGGATGCTGAAATCACTCAATTTGCGCGCTGCTTATTGGGACAACATGTTCGAGCGTGCGAAGATGATCGACGCACAGGCATAATGAATTAAATAGAAATTTTTTGAAGAAGGGATGGCTTGACATGTTCAAGCCATTCTTTTTTTAATATGCTGAATACGGCAGTATCTCGACGATGGCCATCAGGCTTTTCGGCATGGCTTCTCATGATGCCTTCTTTAGTTGCTCCAAGCGCAAGAATTGAAAGAATGCTATTCTCGTTCATTACATCGGCCATGAACTCCACGCGTTCCATATGAAGTATTTCAAATGCATATTCTAGCATAAGGTATTTAATATGGATGTTGAGCCCGGTGCGTTTATACTTGTTTCCCAGCCATGTGTAGCCTATGGCTAAGCGCTTATGTTTAGGGTTTATCTGATAATATCGAGTGCTTCCTGCGAAGGTCTGTGTGTGCTTGTCGAATATTATAAAAGGGTATGATTGTCCGCTCCTCTTCCCATCAAGAGCGTTAGCAATGTAAGCCCGTAAATTTTCTTCACCGGCAGCGTTTTCCAAACCATAAGTCCAGTTTTCCGGCTCGTTGAGTGAGAAGGTGACCAAGTGCTGAACATCTTGCTCTGTTAATTCGCGTAACAACACTCCGGCGTTTTCAAGTCGCATACCTTTGGTGAAAATTCCCTGCTGCATAGAGGTGGCTTATTCTTGCTCCGCCAGATTAATCCAAGCGCGCACGTAAACGCGAGGTTTTTCTCCGTCCATAAAAGCGGTGCGATTATGACATAAGAATCGATTGTTTACGAATAGCATGTCGCCGCGTTCAAGGCGAAAGCACATGACATTGGCGGAATCAGCAAAATAGTCGTCTATGGTGTTCAATAAATCGTGTAGCCCTTCAGGGGATGGTTCATTCAGTTTTTCCAGCGCTGATTCAATCCAGTAACGCATATATCTAAATTGAATTCCTCCCTCCGAGTTCATTTGAAATATCGGAAAGTCGTTTGCGCGAATAGCATCAGAGTTTTGAATAGTCCCGGGCGTAATAACATCACGGCAAAGTGGTGTATGCATCAGCTCGTTCCATTGCGGAAAGGTATGTTGAAGGTAGGCAAATAGATTGGCTGCATTTGCCAGCAACGACTCGCCTCCGGCCAGAGCAGGCTGTATGCACAAAAGACCAATGAAATCGGGATAATAGTGCTTAGCAGTACTATCGGTATGATAACCGGTTTCTGCTTTTGTTTTTGAAACCGGAATGGCTTCCTTGGTGTAATCGAGTCCTCTATCCATCACATCAAAAAAATAAGAGTATCGATTATTCAGGAAACCAAGCGATCGAGAAAAAATGGCGTAAAGCAATCGCAATTCATGATCAGAATATCCCGAATGCACTTGTATGCGAATTACTCCGGGAGATTGATTCAGTTGTTGATGCCAATATTTAGAATGAGACTGAATGGAAGTCGATTCGGTCAAGAGAAATTGATTGGGTGCGTTGAGCAAGTCAATTTGATTCGAATGCTCTTGCAGCATACTATCCGTGAATTCAATTGACAGTGATTGCGAAATGTCGGCTACTGTCGGAATTTTTCCCCAGAGTTGGTTCGCGGCTTTCATCGTGTTATTTTTTCACCTTGAACGCCATGTGAAGTGGCAAATCGATAAGAGGGCTGAAAAATACCTGATCCAAGGCTACATGGCTCTCGTCTATATGAAGCTCATATACTTCCGGCATGAACGTGAAACCAGCTTTGCGAAGGCTTGTGAAATAATCTTCAACTGTTTTGTGAATGCATTGCACTCCGACCGCTATGCCATCGCGTCGCCATATTTCACCGGGGAATAAGATATTACGTCCACTGAAGTAGCCGCCTTGTTTTTCAAAATAAAAGGGGTATTTATCCTGTTTTAAAAAGGCAAGCGAAGGATGCGGAACTGAAAAGATGAAATGGCCTCCTTGCTTAAGTTGATTGAAAGCACGCCTCATCACTTCAATTGTATCTTCAGTATTGAGATAGTTGAAAAGAAACATTGCCAATACAATATCGACCTGAAACTCGCCGTCTCTAAGTGTACGAATATCGCGTGCTTCGTAGGTGGCAGACTGAATTTGCTGATTGCGTTTCTCCTCTTCTGCTTTTTCAATCATGGCAGAGCTAATATCAATGCCGTGAATATTGCCAGCTCCCCGTTTAAGTAGCTCGCGTCCAACATAGCCTTCACCGCATCCGATATCGAGAACTTTCATTCCTTGTATCGGCTCGCAGAGGTCCATAACAAATGGACGCGCTGAATAGTCAGATAAAAGAACGGGCCCTGTGCGTTGCCATTGAGACGCTTGGCCATCATATAATTTCTGGGTATCGTGCTGATTATTCATTAGTGTTGGAAGAAAAATGTGAGGTCTTGCAAGGTTGTTTTAATGTGCAATGATAAGGGATTGAGCGGCACACTGCGGAACTATTTGGATCATGTTGTTTTTCTTTTTTGCATTATGAAATTGCAAAGAATTCCAATGTGGATTGGAAATGTCACAGTGTAATTTTCGAGAATGCTTTATATTCCCGCCGAATTATGGCGAATGTAGAAAATTTAAACAACTCGGTGAAAGGCGATACTCAATCGAAATCTGTTGATTTAATCGAAGAGAAGGGCAGAAAATTACATGTTGCGCTCATTTATTTGGTAGCTGCTTATTCGTCACTTTACTTTTTTATTAATCTCTTTTTCGGTCAATATATGCAAGCAGCTGTAACGGCTGTTGTGCTGCCCTTTGT
>JAURKF010000045.1 GCA_030831885.1 Flavobacteriales bacterium | reverse complement strand
TCGGGCATGGTTTCCATCAAAACCATCGCCATTCGTCCTCCCATACTATAGCCCATTAAATGATATTGCGGCGCTTGAAGAGCATCCATCAGCGCAGCTATAGCATCGCGCCATTCTACTTTGCTGAGCGGTTGCTTGCTCATTCTTTCCGCGGGAAATACGCTGTTGCCATGGGCAAATAAGTTGATGGCAACCATACGCTGGTGCGGTTTCAGTAGAGATGCGAACAATTGAAAATCATCAGCTGATCTCCCAAATCCATGCAGACAAACAATGGTTTCGGTCCCGCTGCCGGTCACTGCATATTCTAAGCGAAGGTCGTTGTATGTGAAAATGGTGTTCACGTAGAATGTAATGCCCAGTTGCGAATAAGTGTTTTTCCATGCGGTGTCATGATGCTTTCCGGATGAAACTGCACTCCGCGAATATCGAACGACTTATGTCGAAGTGCCATTATTTCGCCATGTTCATCGGTGGCAAGAATTTCCAGGCAATCAGGCAGAAGCTGTTTGTTCACAACCCAAGAATGATAGCGGCCTACAGGCGATTCGTTTTCGAAATTTTCCAGTATGTAATCGTGTTGTAAAATGCGCATTGGCGATGCCACTCCATGAAAAACAGTGCGAAGGTTATCGAGCGATCCACCAAAGGCAAGGGCAATCGCCTGATGCCCCAGGCATACTCCCAGTATGCGTTTATATGTTTTAAAATGTTCGATGACAGCCATCGTTATTCCTGCATCGGCAGGTAATCCCGGTCCGGGTGAGAGCACGATGTTTTGATAGGCATCCAGTTCATCCAACGTGACGCAATCGTTGCGATAAACATGCACCTCTTCCTGGAGCACTGCTTCTAAATAGTGCTGCAAGTTGTAGGTGAAGCTGTCGTAGTTGTCGATGATGACGGTTGGCATGATCCGATAAAATCTGGTCGGCTTCAAAGGTACGTCCCGGAAGGTGTCGCGCACGTTTTCGGACTTATTCACATGCTATTGAAATCTTCCTGATGCATCAATCAATGGCACGAGTATCTTCGCGCCGCAATTCAACTCCACTCATTTTTGATTAACTGACTACAGATGTGGTCAGATAAAAAAAAAATGCCCAAAGACAACTCCATTAAGTCGGTCCTCATTATCGGTTCAGGACCCATCGTCATAGGACAAGCATGCGAATTTGATTATAGCGGATCCCAGGCTGCGCGCTCGTTGCGTGAAGAGGGGATTGTCGTTACACTCATCAATAGCAACCCGGCTACCATCATGACCGACAAGGTAGTCGCTGACAATGTGTACTTGCTTCCATTGGAGTCAGAGAGCATTTTGCGAATTCTATCTGAACACAAAATTGATGCTGTGTTGCCTACCATGGGAGGACAGACGGCTCTTAACCTCGCAATTCAATGCGAGGAAATGGGGATTTGGGAAGAGTATGGTGTGCGTATGATTGGTGTGGACACGAAGGCCATTGAAATAACCGAAAACCGCGAGGCATTTCGCAAATTGATGGGCGAGATTGGTGTGCCTATGGCGCCCCAGCGCACGGCCAAAAGTTTTTTGGAGGGAAAGGAAATTGCGCAGGAATTCGGTTTTCCGCTTTGTATTCGCCCTTCCTACACACTGGGTGGAAGCGGAGCTGCTCTGGTACACGCACAGGCCGACTTCGATAAATTACTCGACCGCGGATTACATCTCTCGCCCATTCATGAAGTGATGATTGACAAGGCGCTCATGGGTTGGAAGGAATTTGAGTTGGAGTTGCTGCGCGATGCGAACGACAATGTGACCATCATTTGTTCGATAGAAAATTTCGACCCTATTGGCATTCATACCGGAGATAGTATTACGGTTGCTCCGGCCATGACACTTTCCGATACTACTTATCAGAAAATGCGCGACATGGCCATTCGCATGATGCGCGCCATTGGCAATTTTGCCGGAGGCTGCAACGTTCAGTTTGCAGTAAGTCCCGACGAGCGTGAGGATATCATCGCCATTGAAATCAACCCGCGTGTGTCACGGTCGTCTGCACTTGCGAGCAAAGCCACGGGATATCCAATCGCGAAAATCGCTTCGAAACTTGCGATTGGTTATCACCTCGATGAATTGCAGAATCAGATCACTAAATCGACATCAGCATTTTTTGAACCTACGCTCGACTATGTAATCGTGAAAATACCACGCTGGAATTTCGATAAGTTTCCGGGTAGCAATCGTGAGCTCGGATTGCAAATGAAGAGTGTGGGTGAGGTGATGGGCATTGGCCGAAGTTTCCAGGAAGCTCTTCAAAAGGCTTGTCAATCGCTCGAAATAAAGCGTAACGGTCTGGGTGCCGATGGCCGAGAGCTACGCGATCAGGCGCAGATACTCGCTTCGCTTGAACATCCAAGCTGGAACCGTTTGTTCCATGTCTATGATGCCATCAAGTTGGGAATTCCGTTTAAGACCGTACAGGAAAAAACTCGTATCGATGCCTGGTTCCTGCGTCAGATAGAAGATATGATTCACACCGAACGCCGCATCGATAAGTTTGATATTCATTCGATATCGCGTGAACTTATGTTTGAGGCCAAGCAAAAGGGTTATGCAGATCGTCAGATTGCCCACCTCTTGCGCTGCCTCGAAAGCGAAGTATATAAGAAGCGCAATGAAATGGGCATACGCAGAGTTTACAAACTCGTCGATACATGTGCTGCTGAATTCGAGGCGAAGACACCTTATTATTACAGCACCTTCGAACAGGAAAATGAAAGCGCAGTTAGCACGAAGAAGAAAGTGGTTGTGTTGGGCAGCGGCCCTAATCGTATCGGACAAGGCATAGAGTTCGACTATTCGTGCGTGCATGGCGTCCTTGCTGCACGAGAGTGTGGCTACGAAACCATCATGATTAATTGCAATCCCGAAACTGTTTCAACGGATTTCGATACGGCTGACAAGCTTTATTTCGAGCCGGTGTTCTGGGAACACATCTACGATATCATTCAGCACGAAAAGCCGGAAGGTGTGATTGTGCAGCTAGGAGGCCAAACAGCATTGAAGCTTGCCGAGAAGCTCGATAAGTATGGAATCAAAATTATCGGTACCGATTTTAAATCGCTCGACTTGGCTGAGGACCGTGGCAGCTTTTCTACCCTCCTGAAGGACAACAACATTCCGTATCCGAAATTCGGTGTTGTGGAAAGTGCGGAGCAAGCGATAGAACTCTCGCGCGATTTAGGCTTTCCGCTGCTGGTGCGACCAAGCTACGTGCTGGGTGGACAGAAGATGAAGATTGTAATTAATGAATCGGAGTTGGAACAGCATGTGGTGAACATTCTCAACAACATGCCGGACAATAAGATATTGCTCGATCACTTTTTGGAAGGTGCAATTGAAGCCGAGGCTGACGCCATTTGTGATGGTGAGGATGTGTATATCATCGGTATCATGCAGCACATTGAGCCAGCGGGTATTCACAGTGGTGATTCTTATGCTGTTTTGCCGCCATTCAACTTGGGTGATTTTCTCATAACACAAATTGAAGAACATACACGCACTATTGCAAAGGCGCTGAAAACTGTTGGGCTTATCAATATTCAATTTGCGATTAAGGATGATGTAGTTTACATCATTGAAGCCAATCCGCGCGCTTCACGAACAGTGCCTTTCATTGCAAAGGCATACGATGAACCATATGTGAATTATGCTACAAAGGTCATGCTGGGCGAGAAGAAGGTGCGCGACTTCAAGTTCAATCCGAAGCGCAACGGATATGCTATCAAGATTCCCGTATTCAGCTATGAAAAGTTTCCGGAGGTAAAGAAAGAATTGGGACCGGAAATGAAAAGCACAGGAGAGGCTATTCGCTTTATCAAGGATTTGCGCGATCCGTTTTTCCGTCAGGTATATGCTGAAAGGAACTTATATCTCAGCAAGTAAGATTACTGCTTGATGATGTTTCTGTTTAATGTGCCTTGCTCGGTGTGAATGCGAAGTAAGTAGATTCCGCTTGACCATTCAGACGAATTCACAATAATGTTATTGCTATTAGACTTCTCGCGATGCACCACAGCTCCTTTGCTATCTATTATTTCTACTGTTGTAATCAATGCTGAGCTTCGAATGGTTAATGGTTGCTTGTTTGAAATAGGGTTGGGATAGGCATCTGCTACCAATGAGTTTATTTCGTTAATACCTGTAATGTTTATGCTCTCCGTGTATGTGCAATCGTGCGCGTCGGTGATAGTGTAGGTATAGGTACCCTCGCCGTTTATGGGGAGGTTCGTTTCGTTCAACACTATGCCCGAGGGCGTATTCCATACAATGGAGTATGCGGGGGTTCCACCTGTTATAGTCAATACGAATTCGTCGTTAACGATTTCATGCGTTGCGATTAACTCTGCAGGTTCGAAGATTTCAAATTGTGCGGTTTGATTTACCGGACATGCAGCATCCGAAGACAATACAACCGAGTACGTTCCCGGCTCCAACTGCTCTATGCTTGAGGCATCTCCACCATTACTCCAATCATACGTTAGACTGCCATTGCTTGTTTGTGCTTCAATGATGATTACGCCATCTCCTGCTCCGAAACACGAAATTTGTTGAGTAAAAAATCCGGTAATTGAAATTGTATTGGATGGAAGAATGTTTAGCACAATGGAAGCTGTATCGCACATGCTGATTACGCCGTTATCGCATACGTAATAGGGAATGATTACCTGGCCGGCCGAGAAACTTCCGGCCTGATAAATCAGCTCTTGTGTTTCTGCGTCGAGCTGATAGCTTCCGCTGTTGGCGGTACCAAAGGTTAGCTGCAGATTTGTTGAAGCGTCTTCAGCGTCGAATATGGAATTTGAAAGGTTGATGATGAGTGAACCACCCTGGCACAATTCTCCTGCAAAATCCATGGCAGTGGGCGCCGTATTAGCCTCTTCCTCGCTCACAACATAGAAGGTAATTATTCCGTAATCGCACGCATTACAAGGGTCGCAAGCTGAGTAGCTTACGGAAAATAAACCTGTAGTATCGGTGCCCGGAGTATAGCTGTAGGTGCCGTCGGTGTTGAGCATGAAAGCACCACCCGACATGTCTTCTACAATAGTGTATATCAAGGGTTCGAAGTCTAATTCCTCATCGTTGGCACCAAGCGAACCATTGATACTTGTGTTCATGAGCACCTGCAAACTTTCATCGTTTACAATGGGAAGATCATTTAAGAAGGTTATTTCGAAATAGATGGTTCCTTCCGCGCACTCGCCATTTGCGTCGCATGCCGTGTAGGTAATACTATCGGGTCCAAAGTAATTGGCGGTCGGAGCGTAAACGAATGTGCCGTTGTCGTTTGAAACGAATGAACCATGTTGTGCATACTGGGTAATGCTGATTATTAATTCTTCATTGTCGGCATCACTTACAAGCGTGTTGAAAGTGTCTTGTGTCGCCGAATCTTCAGATAGTGTTATGGATGTATTGAGCGCTGAGGGAGCGTCGTTCACCGAGTTAATGAGAATTGTTAGTTGCCCTGTTTCGCAACCACCCTGACTATCACAGACGGTGAATTGTATGGTCTGGCTTCCATGATAGTTTGCCTCGGGAATGAATTCAAATGATCCATTGGTGCTCATGGTCCACTCACCATGCTCGATAGTGCCGATAATTTCAAACTGCAGCTGAGAATCTTCTACGTCGGATGCCGATGGAGCAAGATTTACATTAATTGTTTCATCCTCGTTTCCGGACATTGTAAGCGATGTAACTACAGGTAAGTCATTTACTGCTGCAATCTCGATGGATACGCTTGAGACAATGCATGCATTATATGCATCGCAAATTTGCACCTCGATTGTTTCCAGGCCTGAAGCGTTAGCCGCGGGGTTATAAATGAGATCTCCACTCGAAGAAACGGAAGCTGTGCCCAAGGTTGGCTCGCTAATGAGGCTATAAAGTAAAGGGTCGTTCTCGGCGTCCAAATCGTTTTGCGAAATATTGAAATTGATACCCTCATCTTCTTGAATTTGTATGGTGTCAGAAATTGCTATCGGCGCATCATTAATTGGTGATATTTGAATGTATATGATGGCTGTATCATACATGCCAAAGTCATCTGCAGCGAAGTATATGAACTGATCGGCCCCGAAGTAGTCAGAAGCGGGACTATAGGTAAATGAGCCATCTGTCGACATATCTACGATGCCGAAAACCGGATTGGTAAGGGTTCCGAAAAAGAGAATGTCACTATCGACATCTGTTGTGTTTGAAGAAACGTTACCGCCTACTGAAATGTCCTCGGGTGTGGAGATTGACAGACCGGTGGCTATAGGTGCGTCGGCTATTTGGGCAATGTAAATACTAAGAATTCCAGGAGAACACGCGCCCTGCGCATCGCATGCCTCGTAAGTAAGATCTACCGTTCCCCAGAAATTAGCGATAGGTGTAAAGGTTAGCAATCCATCAGATGTTAGAATTGCGGTGCCGTTTGAAGTAGCCGATGTTAACGTATAAGTGATGTCATCGCCTTCGATGTCAGAATCATTTTCTGAAATGCTCATTTCAAGCATGCCATCTTCAAATTCAAAAAGAAAATCTTCGGCTAAAATGGGAGCGTCATTTTGCGGATCAACCGTAATAATCGCTGTGGCCTGCGAGCATAAGTTACCGCCGTCACATGCTTGGAAAACAAATGAGTCTGTTCCGAAGAAATTCGCAGTAGGCATATAGGTGAATAAACCGTTATTACCCCATTGCAACGATCCATGCTGAGGAGTACTAATGGTTGTTAAGGTGTAAGGTCCTCCTTCATTGTCGGAAATGGAGGTATAAAGATTTCCATTGAGTACAACATCTTCCGGAGTAGTTTGTGAGCTGCTGGATGCTACCGGAGCCGTATTGGAAGTGAGGACAGAGATAGTTAGGACTCCGTTGGCACAATTGCCTTGCGCGTCGCACGCTTGGTAGTTAATAAGCTCAGTACCTACGAAACTTGTGTTGGGTGTGTAAATGAATGAACCGTTGGATGATAGATTGAACGTACCATTCGCTGGCATGTTCGTCAGACTGTATTGCAAAACATCGCCGTCGCCATCACTGTCGTTAGCGCTCAAATTGCCGTTCAGCACATTGTCCTGAATGATGACAGTCGCTTCGTTGTTGACTATAGGTAAATCTTGAACAGGCTGAATTGTGAGATTTATACTGCCTTGGCTGCATGCATTCAAAGCATCGCAGGCGGTGTAATTCACGACGTCGCTTCCGAAGAAGTTAGTGTTTGGAGTAAAGGTATAGTAGCCGGAATTTGAAAGTGTGAAAACTCCATTTACTGCGTTTTGATTTATGGTAATCACCACGCTAGCGTTGTCAACATCTTGTATGGTTGTTATTGTTCCTGAACCAGGCACATCTTCCGTCATTGTAAGCGAGACGTTGGGTGCGATGGGTGCATCGTTTACCGCATTTACATTGATGAAAATAGTGCCATTGGCGCAGCTGCCTAACACATCGCACGCCTGATAGGTAGCAGTAATGTTTCCCGAAAAGTTGATTGCGGGTGAATAGGTAAAGGAACCATTTCCATTGAGTGAAATTTGGCCTGAGGATGGCGTGCTGAGGAGAGTATAAGTGAGCTGTGAAGTTTCTACGTCTGTTGCAAAGGCACTGAGGTTACCGGTAAGGTTGTTGTCTTCATTGACGCTCAAATTCGCAGGCAAAGCAACTGGTGTGTCGTTTATAGAATTAACAGTGAGCGTGAGGGTAGTATTACTGCATCCGTTCTGATTATCGCAAACATGGATGGGGATTGTTTGCGTTCCAAACCAGTTGGCATTGGGAGTGAATGTAAACTGCCCATTGGAGGCAAGGTTTAAAATTCCGTTCGAGCCATTGTAGGAGGCGGAGTAGGTGAGAGAGCCACCTTCAATATCGTATTCACCTGTCGACAAGTTTCCTGTTATTATTTGGTCCTCATTACCTGCCAATGCGTCATTCACAGCAATGGGTAAATCGTTTATCGCATTCACTTGTAGAGTGAAGGTTGAGGTGGTGCAGAGATTCTGTGCATCGCATGCCTGAACATTGATGGTCTGACTGCCGAAGTAATCGGGCGGGGCGATGTAGGTATAGCTGCCATTGCTGTTGATAGTAAGCCCTGATATTGAATTATTACCGACAATAGAGTAGAGTAGTTCCGGAGATTCGATATCTGTGAACGTATTGATTGTGCCGCTTCCGTTTGTGTCTTCTTGTATGTTGAGTACGAATGGTGTCGCACTCGGAGCGTCGTTCACATCATTCACCTGGACTACTACAATAGATGTTGAACAATTGATACCGTCGCACGCTTGAATAATAAAGCTGTCGGTTCCGCCGAAATTGGAAGAGGGAGTGTAGTTGAAGATTCCGGTATTGGAAATAAGGCTAACTGCACCGTTGGAGGCTTGCGAGAATATGCTGTAAGTCAATAAGGGAGAATCGTCGGAATCGTTTAGGCTCACGTTAATAGTTGCGGGAGTGTCTTCGTTGGTAATCATGTTGTCGGTCAGAAGACTTGGCGGATCATTGTCTGTGTTAATGAATACAAGGGTAGCGGTGGCTTGGGCGCATTGACCAACTACGTCGCATACATTGAACGTGAAATTTATTGTTCCCGTGAAATTTGGTTGAGGCGTGTACGTGAAATTCCCATTGGATGAGAGTTGTAATGTTCCGGATGCTGGCGGTTCGATTACGCTGAAAGTAAGTACATCGTTTTCTGGGTCACTAGCAAGTGCCTGCAGCGAACCTGTGTAATTGATGTCCTCACTTAAATTGTTGATGGTCGTGCTTGTCGCAATTGGATTCAGGTTATTTCCAAGAACGGTTAAAAAGACGGTAGCATACTCAGTAAGACCGCAATGGTCTACCACATAATACTGAAAGGAATCGTTCCCTGTAAAGCCCGCGTTGGGCGTATAGGTGAAGCTGCCATTGATAGAAAAGGAGTTTACAATTCCATTTGCAGGGTTCGTAAACTTGAACCAAAGTAGTTCTGTGCTTAGGGGATCAGTCACTGAATCGGGATCTCCATCGTTTAGAGTAACATCTGCCGTGCGCGGTGTATTTAGCTCTACCGAAATGTAATCGTCATTAGCAAAAGGTTGTGTGTTTCGAAAGATTACATAGAAGCCTATTCCGGCAATATCGCATACGCCGTTTACGCAAACCTGATAGTACACGCTATCGATAAATCCGAACTCATTTAATGGGGTGGAATAGATGTAATTACCTCCATTTGTAAATTCAAACGTACCACGCTCCGGCCCTTGAATGACAGTGAATATGGCAGTTTGCCCGAAAGGAAGGATGTCATTGTCGGCGACATTACCAGTGGTGTCTTCGTTTTCGAATACTACGGTGTCATCATCGAATGCATCGACCTGTGAATGTGCCACCCGTACATCCAAAAAAAGATATGCAATGCACAGTAGAATTACAAATTTTAGATGAATGCGAACACTCTGCATAGTCGAAATACGATTGTAGTCCGGATAGGTTTCAAACATTTCAGCTTGGGGTTGAGATGATGACTTTAAAATACTCCAGTTTACCTCAAAAATAAGCCGTAATCCGGTTTAAACAAAATTCGGAGTATCGTGTTAAAACAAAAAAACAAAGACCGGGAATTTCCCGGCCTTTGAATCAATTGCGATAGGTTTTATTACCTACAGAGATAAGATTTTGAATTCTGTTCTGCGA
>JAURKF010000044.1 GCA_030831885.1 Flavobacteriales bacterium | reverse complement strand
TGACCGAATTCGCAAGCGCACATTGCATCGAGTACGTACCATAGCCGCCGCCGCTATTTTTCGGGCACCAATTGCCCCAGCAAAAATGTGAACCATCGACAGGGTCAGAAGTTTTCTTACCCATTCGCAAGGCTGTAGCATAAACCAGCGGCTTGAAGGTAGATCCCACTTGTCGGGCAGATTGATATACGTTGTCGTATTTGAAGTGTTTGAAGTCGATACCACCTACCCATGCTTTAACATGGCCTGTATGCGGATCGACCGACATCAAACTTGCGTGCAGAATTGATTTGATGTATTTGATGCTATCCAATGGTGAAAGCAGCGTGTCGATTATGCCATAGGGAGAGTACACTTTCATGGCAGTAGGCGTAGTGAAAATGCGATCAATTTCAGCCTGCTCAATAACAGGCCATTGGTGGCCGCAGCCGTCTTTGTTTTCGCGGCAGTGGAAGACAGCCGAGCCATTACTTTCTTCCTTTTCGATATAGTATGCAGGCCGATTACAATCGGGGCATACTTTTCCGGTAAGCACCATGAAACGAGAACTTTCCTCCAACGCTCGCTTCATAATCGATTCGCGCACTTCCGGGCGAACCCCATTATGAAAGGGGTAATTTTCCGGCTTTCTGCGCGCAGCATCTTTGCTAAAGGCAGGCTGTAACTCCCTTTGTAAATGCTCATGTATGGCCCATTCCCCATACTCCTGCATTCGTGTATCGATGGTGGTATAAATCTTTAACCCGTCTCGATAAATATCATAAGGCTGCCCATCCGCTTTGGCATGTTTGAGCTTGCCATTCTCGTCCTTTTCGTTGAGAATTTCATCCAGCAATCCTCGCATTACTTCGCGGAAGTAAGGAGCTAACCCTTCATCGTGACTCATCCGCTGAAAGTCGATACCAAGAGGCAGCACACGCAGTGAATCATAGGCCTCCTGTGAAAGAAAATCGTACTTCATCATTTGATTCAATACCACTTCCCTTCGCTTAGTTACCAAGGAATCTCTCTTGAGGGGGTTGTAGAGTGAACTGTTCTTGAGCATACCCACTAGCATCGCAGATTGCTCAATATTCAATGAGTCAGGAACTGTATTGAAATAGATATGTGCGGCCGATTTGATTCCAACAGCTTGGTTCAGAAAGTCGTATTGATTTAAGTAGAGGGCAATAATTTCATCCTTGGTATATAACCTCTCAATGCGACAGGCTATAATCCATTCGCGAATTTTTTGGAAGGCACGCTTGAAAATCGATACGTTTTGATATTCCTTCGTGAACTGCATTTTAGCAAGCTGCTGGGTAATGGTAGATCCACCACCCTCGCTTCCAGCCGACGAGATTGCGCGAAATAATCCCCAGAAATCGACTCCGCTGTGATCACGAAACCGCACATCCTCCGTCGCTAGCAATGCGTTGACCAGGTGTGGTGGAAGCTCAGAAAACTTAGCATCAGCGCGATTTTCTTTGTAATACGCACCAAGCGTTTTGTTGTCGGAAGAAATTACCTGCGATGCCAAACTTATCTTTGGATTGGCTAATATCTCAACGTCGGGAAGACCGCTCAGCATGGCAGCGAAAAGCACTAGTAAAACCAGGAAAACAGGCGACAAGCCTATTATCCAAAACAAGCGTGCGCGCCCTTTGAAATTGTTAGTCCCCTTTTTTGTCATCTTTTATGTACGTCCAAAATTACTATGTGGGTGGAAAAAACGGCCGTAAATCAGGAATGTTGCCCACAACAAATCGTTAGCAATTCAGCACTCTTTCAATTTATTTTCATTTTGGTGCAACTGTTCGCATGGGTAGGGTGTTATTGCACTACATCGTATTTGACAAAACAAAAAACCATGAAATTTCTTCCACTATTCTTCGTCTTAGTGTGCGCGTTTCCATCTTTGGCTCAAACAGAATGGGGGTGCACAGATCCTACGGCCAACAATTACGATCCGAATGCCACGGGCGATAATGGTACTTGCTGTTATGAAGGAGTGTGGTATCAGGTAAGCGCCAGCACACCGATTTTCTTTTCTTTTTACAATGACCAATTGGGTTACCTCGGGGCAGCCGACTTTCCGGAGCAAACCGGCGTTTGCATACCCGATGTGTGCACTTCGGTAAATGTGCATTCGCAGTATGGCATCGACGATTACACCTGGTCCATTTCCGATGCCCAAGGCAATGTGATTGTATCGCGCGAGGTAATCGATAATTTCTATGACTATATCATTTTGACTCCTGGTTCGGAAATTTCAGGATGCCTGGATCCTCAGGCGTGCAACTTCAACCCCCAGGTCAACTGCTACGACTTTAACTCCTGCGACTATAGCTGCTGGGGATGCACCAATCCACAAGCCTTTAATTACAATCCGGCCGCAACCATCGATGATGGTTCTTGCTGCTCAGCATCCAACTACCTCACCGGCACGGTTTCCGGAACTACGGACGACCTTGGAATATCTTGGTATTTAACTTCCCTGGATGGAACCTACAGTTATGGCATGCTCAACGGCACTGCACTGTGTGTTCCTGAAGGGTGCTATTTCATCAGCATCTATTCTCCTGTATTTCAGGGAACAGCCCAGTTCACCTTCACCAACGGAAACGGAGAAGTTGTTTTCAATGAAACCATTGAAACTCCCTACCCCATCTCCTTCACCATGGGCGATGGAACCCCCGGCTGTGGCGATCCAGCGGCATGCAACTACGCCCCCAACGCAACATGTCTCTCCTATTACCTGTGCAGCTATGATTGCTATGGTTGCACCAATCCGCAAGCGGCCAACTACGATTCAATGGCCATCTTCGATGATGGTTCTTGTTGCACTCAATCCTACACCATTTCGGGTACCGGTCAGTTTCAATACAACGTGAGCGGTGGTCAATCCGTATTTGTAACAGGAGGTGTTTTCCCTGAGTCAACTGGCTTTTGCCTTCCCGATGGTTGCTTCAACCTCGATCTGTGGAGCATGACAAGTGAAAACTTTGAATGGACTCTGACCGATGCATCGGGTCAGGTGATTGCATCAGGCGCGAACAACTATTATTACGCATCACAAAGCTTTTCAAACAACGCAAGCATTGGATGCCTCAACCCATTCGCTTGTAACTACGATGCTTCTGCAAGCTGCCCCGACTATACCATGTGCACATACGACTGCTATGGCTGCACCGATCCAACGGCCTCCAACTTCGATCCGGATGCCGTGATCAGCAACAATTCCTGCTGCTATTCATCGTACTTCGAAGTACAACTTTCTGCCCCGGGAAGTTGGTATGCCTACACCGCAGATGGATTAAGCGGTGGCTCGGGTCATTACCCCGAATCGAACGGATTCTGCTTTGATGAAGGCTGTCTATACTTCACGGCCTATCCCGATGGATTCAATGAACCCAACTTCTCGGCCACCATTCTCCTCAATGGAGTTGTGGTTACCTCAGGCAATCTGAATGACATGACCGGGGGTATTGAACTCGGCCTTTCCAACAACGAAATCATCGGGTGCGGCGACACCTATGCTTGCAACTACGACCCAAACGTGAATTGTCCGGACTACAGCGCTTGCGATTACTCCTGCTATGGATGCACCAATGCGGCTGCGCCCAATTATAATCCCAATGCCACCATCGATAACGGCACGTGCTGCTATAACGACTGGTATACCGTCCAATTCTCAGCACCCGCCTATTGGTCGGTCACCTCGCTAACCGATTATACTTACTCAACGGGCACTTATCCCGAACAAAACGGATTCTGCATTACAGGCTCTTGCTTCCAGCTTTCTGCCTGGTCGTTCGATGCAACGGATTTAGGTTATACCATTTTCGATGCTGCCGGAAACACCATTGCTTCAGGAATAATCGGTTACAATGACTACGCAGTAACTATCGCCTTCAACGGTGTTTCTTTGGGCTGCGCCGATCCGCAGTCCTGCAACTACGACCCTGCAGCAGGATGCCTGGACTACCTCACCTGCGATTACAGCTGCCTCGGCTGCACCGATCCAACAGCGCCCAATTACGATTCAACCGCCACACAAAACGACGGCTCATGCTGCTATAACAATTGGTATTCAATCAGTGCATCGGAGAGTTTCTACTGGTACATCATCGATGAGTACTTGAATTACTATGGAGGCATTTATCCTGAACAAAATGGATTCTGCTCCTTGGATGATTGTTTCACCCTGCAGGCATATTCACTCACCGGAAATCCTATTAGCCTCGAAATTACCAACCAAAATGGTGTTGTTTTATACTCGGGCACATCTAGCAACGGCAATTACTACGATTTCATTTCGGTGAGCAACACCAATGAAATCAGTGGATGCACCGATCCTAACGCTTGCAATTACACCGCAGAAGCAACCTGCGACGACGGGTCATGCAATTTGTGTTTTGGTTGCACCAATCCTTCAGCTCTCAACTACGATGCATGGGCTTGGTTTGATGATGGAACGTGCATCTATGAAATGTTGCCGCCGCTCATGGGGATGACGATGTTGCCGGATGAAATCAACAACCAATTTTGGGTGCGTGTAGAAATGATGGACGAAGGAAACGGTGCTCCTTACATTCTAAGTTCGAGTTTCGACAGTCAAGTGATGATGATGAATGCAGCAGGCCAAT
>JAURKF010000043.1 GCA_030831885.1 Flavobacteriales bacterium | reverse complement strand
TATGGCATACGTTCCCGATGGCAAATCGGCAAACGTATAGCTTACTGTGCTTCCCGTAATCGGAACCATTGCTTGTTTCAACGCCTTAGTATGCTCTGATGGAAAGCCATTGGCGCTGTTAAAAATGAGAAGTGCTAGTTGACCGTCACGCCCCTCAATTCCCTTAATTTTTACGACTATTCCACCAGCAGGCGGTGTGCGAAAACCAACCAAAAGGCTGCAGGCTATGATGATGAGAAAAACCGATTTATTCATTGTTTCATTGTTGATTTAAAAATGTTCCGTGATAGCCAAACAAGATACTGTGAGGCAGAAAAGCTTTACCAATTTGCTTCAACGATTTTGCATCGAGCACGAGCAAATAAGATGTTTGATTTTCGGTATTCAAGACTACCGATAGCAACACACCATCATCCTCCGATTGTGCATTTGGCCTTGGCACAAATACAGGTTCGCCGGGATAATGATATTCGTGATACCATGATTGGGACTCTCCTGTTTCGGTATCAATTTTTTCAATTTGATTATAAAATTCATTCGGCATGTTCGCACTAACACCGCAGCCATATACATAGCGGTACATTAAGTGGTTGCGAGCAAAAGCTTGATTTATAACCGGCAGCTCAAGACATACATCGGCAAGCTGCTTCGTATCGGTGCATATACCTTTTTTCAAATCAAGAGTAAACCTACGCATTGTTCCTTTGGGAAGAGGCTCGTCAGCCATGGAAAGTCTCGCTTTATAATAATGGCTAATAATATCTGCATTCTCGTAGGCACATAAATCCACCTCCAACGCACCTTCTATTTCGCGAGCAAATACATGATGAAAGCTAAAGAATGAGGGTACTTTAACAGTAGAAATACGTTTTCCTGTTTTTCGATCGATTATAATAAATCGACTCCCCATAGAGGGCTTCCAGTGAAAGTTCTCTATGAATGGTTTGGCGCGAAAAAGGAGCATGATAGATTGAACCACCAACGGATATTCGGCAATGATGAAATAGTTTTCACTCATACCAAAGCTGTGCATATAGCCTGGCAATCGCACCGGAACCGATGCAAGCTCCTTTGCCTCGCCGCTTATTTCGTAGATCTTATAGAAATTGATAGGGCCATATTGCACCACCAGATTGTACGCACCTTTATCATCGACCAACGGATGTGCCGTGGTCATGCGATTACCGGCGTACTTCCCATAATCATATACTCCGATAGTTTGAAGTGTCTTCGAATCAATCTGAATTTGCATGAGTGGTTCACCCCAGGCAAAGGTCTTCCCTCCGATCTGGCCTACATTCACCTTGGCACTATCCGTAATTTTAGGATCGGGATTAAAAATAGTCTGCACTTGTTGAAAAAGCGTTCGGCATGGATCGGTAGCAAAATCGGAATAGCAAATGCGCCCTTCCTGTATTGTTTCGCGGTATGCCTTGCAGTCCACGTATCGGCTTCGGTATGCAACTGAACCGTTGCTAATATGAAAGCGATGCAGCATTGCAAGCCCATCGAACCAATGCTTCATAGGCTTATCCACATCGACCTTTCCCGGTCCATTTCGAATGAGCTCACCGCTTAACCATTCGGGAATGGATCCCTCCACACTAAGCTGCTCAATATCACACTCCGCACTATTGCGCAAGAAGCCGTGCTCCATGTATGCGGCAGCTATGTTCACGGCAGCGGACATTCTTAGAATATAGCTGCAGCTTTAGAAGTGCTCTTCGACTGTTGGCCAAGCGCGGGAGTTTCCATTCGCGTCCATGACTTAGCTGCCTCCGGGTCAATCAGCTCGGCTGCTATTTTACCGCTGGCAATTACCGCCGGAACACCTGCACCGGGATGTGTTCCCGCTCCGGCAAAGTAGAGATCTTCGAAAAAAGATGATTTATTATGCGGACGCATCCATCCCGATTGGGTAAGCGATGGCTTCACAGAAAACGCAGCACCCTTGTGGCTGTTCAGCGTTTGGTTGAAGTGAATCGGATCTATGGAATGCATAGCTACAATGTTTTCGCGCAAATCGGGAAGATAATTTTCTTCCAGGAATTGAAGAATACGATCGTTGTATTGCGGACCAATTTTATTCCAATCGATGTTGGCATCGAGGTGCGGAACCAGGCTCAGCACATAAAACGACTCACAGCCTTCCGGTGCGATACTCTCATCGGTAATGGTGGGCATATGCAAGTAAAGCGAGAAATCCTCAGGCAAGGATTTGGCATTGAAAATATCGCGCAACAGTCCACGGTAACGTTCACCTAATATTATATTATGATGCGCAAGCTTGCTATCAAGATAGCGCTTCTTGGTTCCGAAATAAATAACCACCAGCGAGTTGCTGTACTGGAGATTATCGAAATAAAGATCAATCTTCTTCGGACGATTCTTTTTCTTGATGAGGTTTTTATAAGTGAAAGCAACATCAGAGTTGGATACAATGACATCCGTTTTGTGCACGATGCCATCCATCAATTTCACACCGGACGCACGTCCATTCTCGATAAGAATTTCCTCCACTTCTGTGCTGAGTTTGAGTTTACCGCCCAACTCCATAAAGAGTTTTCCCAATGCAGCCACGGCTGCACCTGTGCCACCTCGGGCGTAGTGCACGCCCCATTCCTTTTCGAATTGAATGATGAGTGCCATAATAGAGGGCGTATCGAATGGATTTCCTCCCACGAGCAACGGGTGAAACGAGCAAATGCGACGTATAAACTCATCCTTTACATAACGCGATGCATAGTGGTACATCGGCAAGTATGTATTGGTTTTTATGATATCAGGCATTATGCGCATCATATCGCCCATT
>JAURKF010000042.1 GCA_030831885.1 Flavobacteriales bacterium | reverse complement strand
ATTACATGTGGTGTTTTTTCCATAACCCTGCGAGCCACGGAAGCGGGATGTTTTATGTGCTCCAAGAACATGACACTTCCGGCATTTCCCGCACTGTCCATAATACAAGCATCAAGCGTAGTGTGACCATCACGATCGGGAAAGCCGCCAAGCCCTACGGTAAGGTTCGACAAATTAGCTTCTGTATCGTTCACTCCCTTCTCAGCCATGTCGAGTGCATTACCTCCAGCCTGCATTGCTTTCCAAGCGGCTTCATTGGCGGGTATTCCGGCATCCCAGGTGGAAAGCACAAGACCCTCTTTAAATACGGGAGGAGTTTCTGTTTGCTCGTGAGATTGAGCAAAAAAACGGGTGAAGGCGCCCAGTCCTAATCCAAGACCGGTGGCTGCCGATGCTTTTATAAATTTCCTGCGATCGGACATAGTCAATACGAATTTGGTCGGAAGGTAATGCAAGAAGCCTATTGGCTTACCATCTCACGCTGCAAAGTTTCTATGGTGCCTTCAGGCAGATTCATCATGTCGAGGTACATCAGTCCATCAAGCGCATGATTGAATTTCGGATCACAATTGAAGGCAATAATTTTAGCATTCTGCTGCAGATATTTTTTTAGCAACACCGGCATGGTAAAGCTAGATGGTTCAATTTCGCTGATAATACGATCCATTTTTTTGATATCGTTCTGTGTAGCATCCAATAAGGCCTCTGTATCTACTTTTTTAATTTTGGGCTTGAATCTGTTGCGAGGCGCGACATGCTCCGCCAAGTTTTGATCAAAATAATGTTTCGATATGAATTGAATAATCAAATCCTTGCTGACGTCCTGGTATTGATTGCTGATTGATACCGGCCCAATGATGTAACGGGAATTCGGATTGGAAAGCAGGTAATGAAGAATTCCTTTCCATAACAGGAAGAGCGATAAACGATGTTTTTGATATTCCTCCACAATAAATGAGCGCCCAAGTTCCACCGATTGACTCAGCATTGCATCCATTTTAGAGCTCATGCGAAAAAGCGACGATGTATAAAAACCTTTTCTACCATATCGTTCCAAAATTTGCTCACCATTACCAACACGATAAGCTCCTACAATTCTTGTGGCATTTCGATCCCATAATATGAGATGATGATAGTACAAGTCGTATTCGTCTAAATCAATGCTCTTATTGGTGCCCTCACCTACCGAGCGAAAAGTAACTTCACGCAACCGACCTATTTCACGCAGGCAATTCGGTATGCGACTGCTACTTGCAACGAAGCAATCAAAATGATCATAACTGAGCGTTTTGCAGTCTTGAATCGAGAGTATTTCATTTGCGACTAAGTCAGATTCTACAGCCGAAATAATTGCTTGCGGGGAACGGGCGATTCGAAAGGAGCGGAAATAGTCACGCTTCACTTCAAACTCGCTTCCAAGTGCATATGTCTTTGCTCTCAGGTAACGTCCGTATTGATCTAATGATGCAAAAATTTCCGTGTCCTTAGGCTGAATGGGCTTGCCAATTTTCATTCGAATTGTAGCCCCTTTCTTTCGAAGCATTTCGGCAGGCAACGCCAACGTGCGCAGGTTCGGATGTATCATACCCAACAATTGAAACAATCGGGAATTGCGCCCATCGAAATAGATAGGAATCACAGGTACTTTAGCGTTGCGTACAATTTTAATGGCTGAACCTGCCCATTTCTTGTCGGCCACAGCATGCACATCTCCCTGATATGCACTTACCTCACCTGCCGGAAAAATTCCAAGCGGACCACCTGCGTCGAGGTGTTGTTTAACGGCCTTCAGGCCACTCACGTTTGAAAACACCGTACGACGTGTTTCAAATGGATTAACGGAAATGAAATAGTCTTTTATAGGCTCTACATTTTGCAAGAGAAAATTCGCCATCACTTTGAAATCCGGCCTCACCTTGGCTATTGCTAAAATCATAGCCAAGCCGTCCAACGCTCCAAACGGATGGTTTGCCACCACAATGAAAGGTCCTGTGCTTGGAATATTTTCCAGTTGCTTCTCATCAATATCTATTGCAACTTCGAGTTGATCAAATAACGCTTCGACACTTCCCAAACCGGGATTATCACACATAACTTCATACAACTCATTCACTTGTTCGATTCGAGCTACTTTGCTGAGAATTGCAATGAGCAAATTGTCTTTTGGCAGGCGTGTCGCCGCGGCCAGGGAATCGGTGGTGATGAGTTTTTTAGCTAACATAACTATTGAACCAGCACGGGCATGGTTTGCCGTTTGGTTTTGGTTTGGATTACTACCTGGTATACTCCGGGAGCAAATAATTCAGCGTTAAAAAAGAAATTAGATTCTCCTCTGCGCAAAGCACCGTCATGAATCGTAGCCACTACGCGACCAGTGAAATCCGCCAGGATAATAGATGCATAATTTTCGCGAAGCGAGTTCACTTCAATGCATGTAATAGCAGAGGCAGGATTTGGATAAACTCGGTTGATTTTCGCTGCAGAAATTTCTTCTAATCCAACAGACTCACCCAAAATTTCAAACGACCAGAACGCAACAGGAGCAGGCATTGGGCGTACCTGAACTTTTCCGCTCACAGATTCACCCTCGATATAATACTCTATAACTGAACCGATAGCCTGTGCGGGAATGTATGCTTCCCAATTGCTTCCATTAGCAACCATATCCAAGGCTGAAAATCCAGTTGCGCCATTCAATCTCCAATAAAGAGTAGCTCGATCAACACCCGAACGATGATTTAAATAAGCCGACACGAAGTATGGATTCAAATTATCAAACGTGTCACTCAAAGGTTGATGAGATATCAGTAACGGATCTGCCACACCAACAGTATGTGTAATACAATGAATTGCTCCACTTTGGGCTATTATATTGTTGCCTGTGTTATCGCAATCAATTCCAACCAGCGTATAACCCGGGCATACTTGGCCCCAGATACGCATAGCAGTTGTATCATATTGCTCACGATAGGTAGGAAAGATTATCGAATTATTTACGAAAATGGCATTGGTGTATGTTCTGTAGGCTCCATTATTATCAGGATAATTGCCTTGTGTGCTTGGCGGGGCGGGTATTCGAACCACGCGGAAGGGTGTGCCGAATTTGCTTTGATAGTTGCTCAGCACGTAATTTATGTTGGCGTTGATTTGCGGCCCATCGGCGACACCTGTAGGATATTCCGATACAAGCAATGTTTCCTCATCTACCAGTTTCATATGCATGTCGATATGATGGATTCCATCATACGGCAACGTGGGCATTTTGATGTATGTGTGAATGCCCATAAATGTTTCCAGAATGTTATCAATCTCATTCGATGTATGTGTCGGATAAAAAATGGGATAATCGCCATCACCATCATTCTCCTCGAGAACCAATTCCGAAGCAAATGCAGTTCCGAATCCGTCACTCATATAATTACCTCCGGTGTTAACCAGATCGTAAGGTGACTGCGATGTTTCATACAAATCAAGATTTAACTGATCTGCCACATACAATGGCGAGGTGTCATCATTAGGGCGATTGCGGTTATATAACCAATCGACTAATACAAGCGAGTCTACCTCATTGCCATAAACCGGATTAGCAGCATAATCGCGCAACCATATGCTATCGTAATTGGCATCTACAATAACAATATTATCAAGGTTGGCAAATGCAGCACCGCCTGTATTGGATGAGAGCAGATAATCCTCAGTTCCCTGAACGTCATCACTCAGAATAATTACCTGCGTTTCCAGGCGCGCTGCCGCTACTATTTGTTTCAAGATTGCAGGAAAGGATGTCCATGCGATTGTGATAGCCTGAACTTCCTCCCATTCAGCCATTGCGCGCAAATTCGAAAAGTTTGGAGGTGAGGTAATTTGTGCCGTGGAAGAAAGCGCCGTTATGAAAACGATGAGAACCGTTAGTGCTGACTTCTTCATGCGCGCAAAAAAAGGATGTGTGTGTGAATGCATAGTTACGAGAGTGCGTATTTTAAATTAATAGTTAATGTCATGCGTTGTTGTGACAAATGCCGGACAATAGATACTATCTACAAACGAAGAATCGGCAAACCCCACCTGGGTTTGAACTTGGTACTTAAGCCATCGATTTCCATACACCCGGCAAGTAAAGGAAGTATCAATCGAAGCACCTTGCCAAGTTTTCCAACCATTCGCACAACAATTACAATTGAAATTGGCATTTAGAAAAGTGAACGATAGTCGGTCTGAGCTATTCCCATTTGTATGGGTAAAACGGAAGGTTGTAAAAGCCTCCTTATAGAGTTCAACATCCTGTGTAATTTCTTTATCAACTTCGAAAGCGTCGATATCCAATAGAATGAAAGCCGGGATATAATTTGTTTTCTTTGCCACCAGTCGCAAAGCAGCAAAATTTTCACGGGGCCAGTTCCCTTCATAATTTCCATTGGCCGCTGTCGTAGTAGTAAGTGCATTTTGATAGGTATTGCCGTAAACACCGCTTTGCACAACTTGCTTTTCTACAATAATCTCTGCGTCCGCAATACCCGAGTTTTCGTCGGCGTCTCTAACTTGTCCTCGGAGCACATAATTGACATCTGTTTCCTTCTTACACGACCCTATCAAAAACGTGACGATAAAAACGAACGCTATGCGAAGAATTTGAGACATGTGTAAAGTGAGGCTACGCTGCCGTTAAAATGAGGATGGTAATACTCACAAATGTATGTTGTTCAATAGCATTACACGCAAGCGCATACATATTGGTGTAAAAAATTAGTCGCCCCAACTCGTGCGTGCTTCTTTCCTCTCACTTCAATGACAGCCAATGAAAAATAACCACATAAAAAAATCCGGAAAAATTCGGGCCTACAACGTAATCGCTCTTGGTAATAAGCGCTTATTTTTTGGTAAACTTCTGAGTTTGGTTATCGAAGCTCACCCAATACTCCCCTTTGCCCAGGGCTGAACAGTCAATGGATGTTCCTCTGCCGCGTTTTACGACTTGCCCAAACAAGTTGAATAATTCGTAGGTGGTTTCCGACGTGAAATAAACCGATTTCGATTTTTTATCGTACCTGAAATTGACAACTTCAACAGTGCTTGTTACTTCACAAACGGGAGATTTTCTTAGGTCTCCCTCGAAACTTTTTTGTACAACCCGAAATTTATTCAACCCGCTCGTAAGTTGCGTCTGATGGCGATATACATTTTTAACATTGGTTCCGTTACCCTGCACTTCACCGATAGTAACCCAACGATTCCATTTATACTGTTGGACAATAAATGGAATCTTGCCGTTCTCACTGGTTGTTTCCCAGGTAAGAGCTCCATTAATTCCGCAGATAATTGATGTGCAGACAAACGTAGGCGACGGCTCCAACGCTCCAGGATTCAGAATTTTAGGAGTGCACCCATCTTTATGCTTAATAAGAATAGTTACGGGATCACCGTTCTTCAAGCCATAAATGGTAAGATCAATCTCGAAGGCTTGTGTATTGATTTCATCCGTTGTAACTAATCCATTCACCACCACTTCATAGATGCAATAACCATTACCATCCGGCGCTGCTGCATTGATGACGAAAATATTGCGTTGCTGGTAGCGGCCTTCAAGCATGATGTTACCAGCTAAGCATACCATGTTTACGAGAAACATAGCCAACAAAGCAATCCATCTTTTTGCCACTAGCGATTTCATAAAAAGAATCTGCAATCGGGTGCCTAAAGTTTAATTTCGGTTAGGGGGCAAAAGTATCTAATTTGGCTTGAGTCACCGAAATGATTTCAGGAAAAAATTCATCAAATGTGGAAACTATAGCCGTTCGGTGGTCTTCAAACACTTCAAGCCCTTGTTTCAAGGGGTTTTCAAGAGGTATTCGAATCGACATTTGGGTTAGTATGGCATCTAGTCCCTCACTAGAGGCATACATCTCCATCCAGTCGTGCCTCATCATGTTACCTAGTATAAACTTGCGCCTATCACTCATTTGCTCACTTCGCGCCGCAAGTAGGTTATACGTTGATTGAATCCATGTTTCACGACTTTCCGAATGATACGATTCCCAGCGCATAGAAAGCACATGATCAAGCAAAACATCAAGCACAACCCCAGAGAATTTACCTAGTTTCGGATGCAGGCATTTTCGAACCCCTGCAATAAGTGGGTGGTTATCTGTAAAATCATCAATGAAGCGATGCAACAAAATTCCTTGCTGAACATCGTAAGGAAAGGCCTTCCACTGACTGCCTTTTACGTCATCTGCTATGAACTGACCGTATAACACAGGTTCAATTGAAAAGGAAAGAAAAGAATGGGCCAGGTAATTCATTGCTTTTGGCAAAGGTAATGTTGATAGAATCTGTGATTTAATTCGCAATTTCAGCCATTAAATTGCGCTCGTCTTAATTAACCTTGAATTGCCTTGACACTTATTAAATCTATTTCGGGAATACGCGGCACCATGGGTGGTGCAGAAGGCGAAGGCCTCACTCCTATCGATGTAGTAAAATTTACAGCGTCGTTTTGCACGCTTATCCAACGAAAAAATAATGCACATCGCATTCGTGTTGTTGTTGGCCGTGATGCTCGTATTAGTGGCAGTATGGTGAACAGTCTGGTATGCAATACACTTGTGGGAATGGGTGCCGAAGTAATTGATTTAGGCTTATCGACTACTCCCACAGTCGAAATAGCAGTTCCCGCAGAAAAGGCCCATGCCGGGATAATCCTCACCGCAAGCCACAACCCTATTCAATGGAACGCTTTGAAACTTCTCAATGAAAAGGGTGAATTTATTTCAGCAGCTGAAGGTGCCGAAGTTCTCCGAATTGCGGAAAGCAATGAATCAACATTTGCGGAAATTCATGATTTGGGATCTTTTCTTGAAAAAAGTTATCTGCACGAACACATTCAACACATTAAGAGCCTTCAATTGGTGGATGCTGAAGCCATCGCAAAAGCAGATCTTCATGTAGCTGTCGACGCAGTGAACAGTAGCGGTGGCATATTTATACCTGCGCTCCTCGATGCTTTAGGCGTGAAGCGCATTGAACGCATTCATTGTGAGCCCAATGGTCATTTTCCGCATAATCCGGAGCCATTACCTGAGCATCTCACGGATATTTCCAACCTAGTAAAATCAAAAGGTTGTCATATGGGGATTGTAGTAGATCCCGATGTAGATCGATTGGCATTTGTATGCGAAGATGGCAGTGTTTTCGGGGAAGAATACACATTAGTAGCTGTCGCTGACTACGTTCTTTCTCAAACCCCCGGCAACACGGTTTCTAATTTGTCGAGTACACGAGCACTTCGTGATATAACAATTCGCAATGGCGGTACCTATACTGCTGCTGCAGTAGGCGAGGTAAATGTGGTGGAAGCAATGAAGCACACTTGCGCAGTCATCGGCGGCGAAGGAAATGGCGGCGTGATTTATCCTGAAACGCATTATGGTCGTGATGCACTTGCAGGTCTTGCCCTGTTTCTTACTCATTTTGCCAAGAAGAAACTTTCGATGACGGCTTTGCGAGACAGCTATCCTCGTTACGAAATCTCAAAGAACAAGATTGAGCTACAACCGAGCATGGATGTGGATGCAATTTTGAAAAAAGTAGAATCTCTTTACCCCACAGCTCAAGTGAATACGATTGATGGTGTAAAACTCGACTTTGAAGATGGCTGGGTACACCTGCGCAAAAGCAATACAGAGCCTATTGTTAGAGTAATTGCAGAACACATCAGCAAGGAGCAGGCAGCATCTTTGGCCGAATCAGTTATGAAAACCGTGAAAGAGGTTGCCGGAATTTGAGTTTTCGCTGATTTTTTCCGACTTTTGACAAGCGATTGCAATGCTCCTTCGCCTTCTGTCCCATGAATGTTTATCTCGATAATGCCGCGACAACTCCGGTGTTGCCCGAAGTGGCACAGGCCATGTTT
>JAURKF010000041.1 GCA_030831885.1 Flavobacteriales bacterium | reverse complement strand
TTGTTTTTTCTTCTTTTTATTCTTTTCGGCATATCGACGTACGCGCAGCAAAAATGTATGTTGTTAGGTAAATGCCGCGATGCCAACACGCGAGAACCTCTTGAGTTTGTGCAGGTGGTTTTGGGTGAAGGAGTTGCCGGTACATCCACAGGTGGTGAGGGGGAGTTTAAATTGGAAGCGGCCATGGGCAGTTATGCTCTGAAAGCCTCCTTGCTGGGCTATGAATCATACACGCTTGCCGAAGTTATTCTAACCCCGGGTGATACAACGCGCGTGCTACTCGATATGATTCCCGGGTCGGGAGCATTTCAAGAGGTGATTGTTGAAGCAGCGCCTTTCAAACGCGGTATTGATGTGCCCTCTTCCATGCGAAGCTTGGGTGCCAATGAAATTCAGCGAAATCCCGGGAGCGATAATGATGTATCGAAAGTCATTCGCACTCTACCGGGTGTTACAGCTTCATCGGCCTTTCGCAACGATCTGATTATTCGCGGCGGTGCACCCAATGAGAACCGATTCTTTTTGGATGATGTTGAAATACCGGTAATCAATCACTTGGTAACGCAAGGTGCAAGTGGTGGTGCATATTCCATTATCAACGCCAACCAATTGCGTGAGGTCGAGTATATGAGTGCTCAATTTCCTGCCAATAGAGGAAATGCGCTGAGCTCGGTCTTCAACTTTCAACTCAAGGAGGGTAACAACGATAGTTTGCATGTAGCGGCCCGTTTAGGAGGAACCGATATGGGCATTGGCTTGGATGGTCCCATCGGCAAGAAGGTGAATTACCTTGCCACACTTCGTCGCTCCTATCGGCAATATATTTTGAAGATGCTCAATTTCGCATTTTCTCCAGTGTACAACGATGCAACGCTGAAGGTGCGAGTGAGACTTAATCCTCGCAACACGATTACTGTTCTTGGCATTGGAGCCATCGATGATTTTAAACTCAATACAGAGGTAGGCAACAATGAAATTCAGCGTTATCTGCTGGAAAATCTCCCCTTCAGTGATCAGTCCAATTACACTGCCGGAGCAGTCTATAAATCCTATCGTAAACATGGCTTCTTCATGGTTACGGGCAGTAGGAGTGAGTTGAAAAACAGTGCAGAGAAATACTACAATAACGATGCTTCGAATGTAGCTGGATTGTTGTTGAAATACAACTCTCGCGAATGGTCTCATCGGGTTCGCGCGGAATACACGCATACTGCAGAACACTTCAAATGGAACAGCGGTGTTTCGTGGGAAGACGTGCATGGAGAGTTCGATGTGTTCACGCGCATCTTCAATGAATTCGGCCCTATTGAAGTTAATTACTTCTCGCCGGTTGGTTTTCAGAATTACGCGGCATTTACCCAGCTGAGCAAAGGCTGGTTCAACGAAAAAATTACAGCTACGATAGGTGGCAGGGCCGATGGCAGCACTTACAATGCGTCCTTGAATAATCCGCTGGAAAATCTATCTGGTAGAGCCAACCTTTCTTTTGCTCTTTTCAAAGGCTTTGCTCTGCAAACAGGCATTGCCAATTATTTCCAGTTGCCTTCGATGATGACCTTGAGTTATCGCAACTCGGGTGCACTCGATAACCAGCAACGCACGCAGTTCGTTGAGTCGGTTCATTATACTGCAGGCATTAAATGGGATACTCCAATTTCGAGTCGTTTGAGCGTAGAGGGTTTTTATAAACGTTACCCGAACTACCTCATGTCGCTGCGCGATAGCATCAGCATTGCGCATGTGCCCGCCGACTTTGGTGTGTTTGGCAATTATCCCGTCAGTTTCGACAGTAAAGGACGCGCCTATGGTGCTGAATTCCTTTACCAACAGCGATTGTACAAAGGTTTCTACGGTATGGTGTCCTATACGCTCTCGTGGAGCGAGTATCTCGACAAGCGCAATGAATATGTGGCCTCTGCATGGGATGCACGGCATGTGGTGAGTCTTACCCTGGGCAAGCGCTTTGGTACCCAATGGGAGGCCGGCATCAATTGGCGCTATCAATCTGCCATACCTTATACACCTTTCAATGAGGAACTTTCTGCGCAGCGATTGGTCTGGGAAATCAATAACGCAGGTATTCGCGATTATGATCGTCTGCACGCGTTGCGGGGCAAGTCAACCAGTATATTCAATGTACGGGTGGATCGCATTTATAACTTTACCGGCTGGACACTCAACATGTATATCGATTTGGAAAATGTTACTGCCGATGCCGATAGTCAGCAGGCACTTATCCTGAATCGAAATCCCGATGATGAGGGCAATCCAACTGGCTTTGGCATCATCCTAAATCCCGAAGCCCCTGTGGAAGAGCAACGCTACAGTTTGAAGAGCATTGCCAACGCGCAGGGCGCATTTATACCCACGTTTGGCTTCATTGTAAGTTGGTAAGGACCGCCCCGATTCCTGCTTACTTTCGCCGCATTCAATTTGAAATGTATGCGAAAAAAAATCGTAGCCGGTAACTGGAAAATGAACAAGTCGTGGTTTGAAGCTCAAGAGCTTGCCACTGCATTAGCGAATGCGGAAAATCAGTTTCCAACCGACGTGCAGGTGGTTGTTTGTCCGCCTTCTCTGTATCTTCATGGGTTGCGTGCTGTTTTGCCCGCCTCTGTTGTGCTCGCTGCACAAAACTGCTCGCAGCACGATGGCGGTGCTTATACCGGTGAGATTAGCGCAGCGATGCTCATTTCGATTGGAGTGACGCATTGCATCCTGGGACACAGTGAGCGTCGTCAGTACTTCGTCGAGACGAATGAGATTATTCGTGCGAAGGTCGATGCCTGCTTGAAGCATGGCATTACACCCATCTTCTGCTGCGGTGAAACACTTTCAGAGCGTGAGTTGAACGAGCATTTTATTACAGTTTCCAATCAGATTCAGCAAGCGCTGTTTCATTTGTCGGCTGAACAAATTATTGGAGTTGTTATCGCCTATGAGCCCGTTTGGGCTATTGGAACCGGGGTAACGGCTAGCAACGAGCAGGCGGAAGAAATGCATGCATTCATTCGCGGTTTCGTTGCACAGCATTACAACCCATCGGTGGCTGATTCTATCTCTATTCTGTATGGTGGTAGTGTGAATGCCGCCAATGCCGCTGAGTTGTTTGCCTGCCCCAATGTGGATGGCGGTCTGGTCGGCGGTGCTTCGCTGAAGGCGGCCGACTTTACGACTATTATACAAGCCGCCCAATGAACTACGTAGAAGTTTCTTTTGTGCTTCGTCCCTTGTTGCCTGCTCGTGAAGTGTTGGTCGTGGAGTTGGCCGAGCGTGGGTTTGAGAGTTTTGTGGAAACCGAAGAAGGCTTGAAGGCTTATATCCAAGAGGACATTTTTGATGCGGCATTGCTCAATGAACTAATGACAGCCGACATACCGGAACAACACGTTGAGACTGCTATCAATGTTATTGCCGACCAGAATTGGAATGCGCAATGGGAGAGCAGTTTTGAACCCA
>JAURKF010000040.1 GCA_030831885.1 Flavobacteriales bacterium | reverse complement strand
CGGACGTTTACTCCAATCCGATTGCTGCTGGCTTTTGTCGAGAGCAACGCCGGTTTCCGATTCAATAAGTCCGCCCAGATTGCGCGCTGCGTGATTGCACAGAGTAGCGGCTACTTGTACATCAAACACATAGCGAATGCTGCATCCCATGGCTTTCAGCAGTGCAATATCTTC
Organism: Flavobacteriales bacterium; assembly: GCA_030831885.1. The sequence goes on along the minus strand of JAURKF010000040.1, from coordinate 3,515 downwards.
GCTTCCGGAGTAGAGCATCTTTTGAATGTTCTCGTTCTCGAACGCTTCCCATAATGGTTTTAAATTGATGCCGCTCAGTGGGTCAATTATATATACTGTGTGACCATCGAAAACTTGTATTAGCAGTGCTTTGAATCCGTAGCTTCGTTTGAAACTATCATATTCGGTATCGATGGTGAGGCACGTTCCCTCATGCCAAGTGCTGCATGTCAATGCCAATACATCTTGGGTATTAATCCATTTTACGGGAATTTGCGAAGCCATAGGAATTGCAACGAAAATACTTCAATTACCTGCAGCGTCATCACTTTCGGAATACCTCTTCGCCTTGTAGCATCGTCATGACTACCGATGTGAGAGGAATAAGGCTCTCTTCGCATTTCATCAGGTCGCGGTCAAGAATTACCAAATCAGCCCATTTACCAATTTCAAGTGATCCTTTTTTCTGTTCTTCAAAATTGGCAATCGCCGGCCAAATGGTCATACCACGCAATGCATCTTGCCTGGTGAGTGCATTTTCTTGTTGAAACCCCTCTGAAGGTTGTCCTTTCAAATCTTTGCGCACAACAGCGGCGTAAAAAGTTGCGATGGGTGAGATGCCTTCAACGGGAAAATCGGTTCCGAGTGCTAGCATTCCGTTTTGCTCCTTCAATTCACGGTATGTATAGGCGCGCATCATTCGATTACGCCCCAGCCGCATAGGAGCCCATGGCATATCACTGGTGGCATGTGTAGGCTGAACGCTCGGTATCACATGGTATTGAGCGAATTTCTTGACATCGTCCTGATGCACTACCTGAGCATGTTCAACACGCCAGCGATGATCGGCCAAATCACCCACAACTTCACCATAGATGTCGAGCACTACTCGGTTGGCGCTGTCACCAATGGCGTGTGTGCACATTTGAAATCCTGCTTTACGTAGGTCGTAAGCTTTGCTCCGAAAATGAAGCGGTGTATTAAGCATCAATCCGTAATTGTAAGGAAGCACATCGTCGTAGGGTGCCAGCAGGCAAGCGCCACGTGAGCCAAGTGCTCCATCGGCATAGAACTTAAAAGCGCGCACTGTAAGTCGATCGGTAGTATCTATACCGGCCTTGAGATAATGAGCGAAGTTCAGGGAGTCATCGGCAAGCATCGCGTAAATGCGCATTTTGAGTTTGCCTTGAGCTTGTAAATCTTTGATAAGCTCAACATCCGTTTTCATCAATCCGGCATCGTCTGTAGTGGTTAGTCCGGCTGCGAAACAGCGTTCCTGCGCCGCGAGTAAAGCGGCTATATCGTCTTCACGATTGTAGTCAGGGAGTATATCGCTTATAAGATTCATTGCATTGTCGATGAGGATACCCTTTTCGAAATCAATGGAACCCCCGTTTATGGTTGTTGTTGTGGTAATACCGGCGCGCTTCAATGCTTCTGCATTCACGAGCATAGCGTGGCCATCAATGCGCTGGATTGCAACAGGTGTAGTAGGGAATAGGCTGTCGAGTTGAGTACGCGATGGGAATGACTGGTCGGCCCAATCGTTCTGATCCCATCCACGACCAATTATCCATCCGCGCGAGTTGGTTGGTTTAAATGCCTTCACGCGTTCAATAACTTCTTGAAACGATTGCGTGCTATCGAGATTCACCTCCTGCAGCGTACGGCCATAGCCCAGAAAATGGCAATGCCCGTCGATGAACCCCGGGTAGATAAACTGCTTGCCGCAGTCGATGATTTGAGGTGCGTTGTATTCGTTGAGTATTTCACGCTCGGTGCCAAGCGCTATGATTTTTCCATCTTTGATTGCAATTGCCTCAAATGTGCTGAAGGCATCATCGACAGTGTAAATCGTTGCATTGTGCAGTATGAGATCGGCCTGTTTGTTTTTGAAGTGACAGGAAGTTATTGTTGCGATTATGAGGAAAAGGGAGGATATACGAAGGAGCATGCGGTTAAGTGTGATGGATAAGGGAAAAGGGGTAAGGGGTAAGGGGTAGGGTGTGATGGATGGATAGCAGTTCTGTTGCCAGAGCGAAGCCCAGGGCAAAGGCTGAGGTCATTTTAATGTCTATGAAAGCTCGTAGCATTCGCTTGGGCAGTGGGCATAATAACCAAGTCGTTGATACATACATGAGCCGGGCGACTGGCCATAAACCATGCGGCATCGGCAATGTCATGCGCAATCAGTGGGTTAAATCCTTGATAGGTTGCCGCAGCTTTCGAAGCATCGCCACTGAAGCGCACCAAACTGAATTCAGTCTCTGCCGCTCCGGGTGCAATTTGTCCAACACGTACACCGTGCGGAAGCAGGTCAATACGCATGTTGCGCGTAAGCATGTCTACGGCTGCTTTGGTTGCGCCGTACACATTGCCTCCTGCATACGGGTCTTTTCCGGCGATAGATCCGATGTTGATGATAGTACCCTTTTTTCGTTCCATCATCCAGGGAGCAACCAGTTGACTGATGTATAAGAGTCCCTTGATATTCGTATCAATCATGGTGTTCCATTGCTCGATGGATCCATCAACAAATGATTCACGGCCAAGAGCTAAGCCGGCATTGTTAATGAGCACATCGACTTCCCGCCAGGATGCATCAAGAGAATTGAGCTTCTCTTTGCACTCTTCAAGCACGCTCACATCAAAACACAGTGCATTGCATTGAATGTTGTGTTCATTTTGAAGCGTAATGGCAAGTTCATCCAGACGGTCTTGTCGGCGTCCGGTGATTATTATATTCCATCCTTCTTTTGCAAATCGTTCGGCGCATGCACGACCGAAGCCGGATGTAGCCCCTGTGATAAGTGCTGTTTGATTCATGATTCGGGTTTGGGTTGATGGCGTTCGCTGCGCTTGCCTGCAAATAAATCGAAGCGATAGTATTTGCAAGCGAGCGTTCCGTTGATGAGTGATATTTTGCGTGAAGGCTTTAATCCAACACGTTTCAAAGCCTCTTCATCCGATGAAATAATCCAGGCGCTATGACCTGCGCAGGCGTGCTTCAGATGATCACCGATGGCCTTGTACATCGGAATGATATTTTCTTCATCCATGCGTTCGCCATAGGGCGGATTCATAACAATGATACCTTCATCCGCTATGGGCTTCATCTCCATAAAGTCGCGTTGCGTAAGTTCAATATCGTCTTCGAATCCGGCGTTTTCTATGTTCTCGCGCGCTGTCCGCATTTGAAAGGTATCGGCATCGGAAGCGAAAATGCGATGCGTGGGTTCGACCATCTGTTGCATGGCATCGCGCTTTACTTGTTGCCATATCGCCTTATCGAAACTGCTCCAATGCATGAATCCAAATTCGTTGCGCAGCGATTGAGGTGGCATACGGCGCGCTATCATATTCGCTTCAATGGCCAGGGTACCACTGCCGCACATGGGGTCGTAGAAATGACTTTCACCTCGCCAGCCGGTCAGCATAATCATGCCCGCCGCCAGCACTTCGTTGAGCGGTGCACGAGCTCCTCGTGAACGATAGCCGCGACGGTTGAGCGATTCGCCGCTGCTGTCGAGCGAAAT
>JAURKF010000039.1 GCA_030831885.1 Flavobacteriales bacterium | reverse complement strand
CGTTGATTGCGATATTAACCGGCACATCGGGTACACGGTCGATATTCCGTTCGCGGCAACCGCTGAGTGTCATCAAAGCCAGTAATAGAGGGATAGCGAAGCGCATCATGAAACGAATGTAGGAAGGTTACAACACACTTTTAACGGAAGTCCCCGGAATGTAGTCTTTCAGATAGAAGGGTTCGAAATAAGCAAGGTCTTCAAACTTCTTATCGTTGAATGCTTGAATAGCCAGTGTGTGCATCATATACGCCGAAGGCAGAACGGATAGAATGCGAGCGCGTGGATCAAGTAGTTCACGGCATTTCTCTGCGCCATCACCCACCAAAACCAGTCTTTCGGGCGAGTGTGAAGCGAACGTTGTTGAATCGACTATCACGGCTTCATCGTGTGTCATTCGCTTGCCGGATGCGTTGAATTGTGCGGTGTAGACCTCCATGCGACGCGCATCAATCATCGGAACAATAGCTTCAGCATTGGAGTGTTGTTGTGCAGCGTAGCCGGCAAGCGAAGCAGTTGTTTCGATTGCAATGAGCGGTATATTCAGTGAGAAGCAAAGGCCTTTGGCGGCGCTAACTCCAATGCGCAAACCGGTATAGGATCCGGGTCCTTTACCAACTGCTACGGCTGCAATCTGCTCCCATTTCAATTGACTTTCTTCGATTAACTCATGCATCATTCCATGCAATTGCTCTGCATGTACAAAGTGCTCAGCCGATGCGGATCGATGATGCAGCACTGCATGTTCATTTGCAATGGCTACCGAACAATTTTTACTGGAGGTTTCCAGCAACAGCAAATAATTCATTGCAGTATTACTTGGAGTTCTCCTGCTCGTTGCCTGAGCGGATTTTCAACTTATCGCCCGGTTTCAGTGATTGCGCGACTACCTCATAAGGACCGGTGATGATCTCTTCGTTTTCAGCAACTCCTTCAGTAATCTGAATGTATTTGTCGTCTTGTATACCTGTTTTTACAACGCGTATTTCCGCCACATCCGAAGATGTATTGCGAACAAAGACAACGGTGAAAGGCTCGTCGGGAGTGCTGCTTTCGGTAGTTTCTCTATTTAGTTTATCGAGTATGGATGCCGATGTTGTATCGTCGCGAGCAGCCACCGCTTTGATAGGAACAGAAAGTGCACGATCCGATTTTTCGGTAATGATATCGACCGTAGCGCTCATGCCCGGTTTGAAAGGCGAATAGTTTTCGCCTTGGCCTTCCATAAGATGCGCATAGGATTCGGGCAGTACGCGAATTTTCACCGAGAAATTGGTTACCTGGTTGAGATTCATTTGGTCGCCAATGGCATTGAGCGCAGTGTTACCAATTTCAGTGATGATGCCTTTGAACGTTTCGTTTTTGTAGGAGTCTACTTCTACGAGTGCCGTGTCGTTCAGATTTACGCGCACGATATCACTTTCATTTACCTCCACATTTACCTCCATAAATGTGAGTGCAGAAATGTTCATTATCACATCGCCGCTCATCATGTTGTTGCCAAGCACTGTTTCGCCAAGTTCTTTGTTGAGTGCTGTTACAGTGCCCGTCATGGGCGCAAGGATGGTAGTTCGTTTGAGGTTGTCGGCTGCCTCGTTTACACCGGCCATGGCACTTTCAATGGCGAATTGCGCGCTGTGAATGCTCTCTTTTGCTGCTTCAACTTCGGCCTTGGATGTTTCGAATTGACTCGTGATGTTTTCTAGTTCTGCTTTGGAGATGGCACCATCATCAAATAATTTTTTCTGTCGCTGGAAATTCAGGTTGGTGACATTGAATTGCGCCTCGGCCTGCGCCAAACGCGATTTTGCACTGCTGAGGTTACTCTTGGAACTGTTGAGAGCAGCTTCTGCGCGGTTGTATGCAGAGGTATACAGGTCGGGATTTATTTTCACCAGCAGCTGACCTTTTTGAACGAGGTCGCCTTCTTTCACCGGCAGCTCTACAATTTGACCTGAAACTTCCGACTGGATTTTTACCTCCGATTCGGGTTGAATCTTACCGCTAGCGGCCACTGTTTCAATGATGCTTCGGTAGGCGCTTTTCTCAGTCGTAACCTCGGTGTGGTCCTGCTTGCCTGCCACAACGCGGTAGGCAACACCTCCAACGGCAAGAATACCGGCGGCAATCAAAATGCGTTTCAGTGATTTGTTCATGGTTTTAATGTGATGGCCTTGCCTTGGTAAAAGTCGAGCACCTTGAGTTTGAAGATATAGTCGTATTTGCTTCGAGCCAGGTTGGCTTGAGCAATTTCCATTCGCATGCGTGCATCGGCATATTCCGTGATGTTGCTCATGCCCTGCTCATAGCGCAGTTGCGCCCAATCGAACGCTTTCTCGCTGGCAGCAACACTCGTTTTAAAGGCGTAGTAGTTGGCAAGCGCAGCTTGTGCATCATTGTATGCCTGATAAACACTTTGGGTAATGGATTGCTTGGTTTGTTCGAGTTGCAATTCAGCCTGACGGAAGTTGATTTCTGCGCGCTTCACACCGGTATGAGTTGCAAAACCATTGAAGAGCGGAATATTGAGCGAGAAAAATAGAGAGCGGTTTACGTTGTCTTGAAGCTGGTTATTGAATGCCTTGGTTTGATAGTCATCCGTGCTATAAACTGGCTGTGGAAGTGAAAACACCATATCGCCGGTGTTTAGCACTGTACCTATGGGAAAAGCGAGTGTATCCGGATTACCACTCACCACTTTGGCTGCTCCTGAATATCCGGTACCGAACGAGAAGCTGGCATTGAGGCTCGGATAATAGCCCGATTGCGCAATTTTTCTGCCCAATGCAGCGCTGGCAACCGATGTAGTAGCACTTTTTATTTCAGGGAAGTTATTGATGGCTGCCTGTAAGGCCACATCCGGATTCGATAGCAGCGTATATTGCTCTACTTCG
>JAURKF010000038.1 GCA_030831885.1 Flavobacteriales bacterium | reverse complement strand
CTCGGTCACCTCTCAGTCATCATTCATCAAAGCTCGGTCACCTCTCAGTCATCATTCATCAAAGCTCGGTCACCGCTTATCAGACACTGCGCACCTCTCAAGCAGTTCCCTGCGCGTTTGAGCTCTTTAATGTCAAGAGGCTTTTATTTCGCTGGGAAATGGGTGATTACTTGATCGAAATTTTCTCGGTGTACCACGTTTAAGTCGATTTAGCAGCAGAAGTTGGAGAAGCTTTTTGTGATGTGGGCCTTCTTCTCCGAGTTCCATTGGTTCCTGTTGTTAGCGATGGAGTTTTTTCAGTTATCCGGGAATGTAATTGCAAAAAGGAAACACCAGTTAATGTTGGAGTTTACTCGAAAAAAAAATGGACTTTTTACAATCAAAGGCTTAAGATCCTTTTCGTTTTTGTTTCTTAACTAGTGCTCCCTTGGTGGGTTTCGATTTTTGTGGCGGTAAGAAGTTTTCTCCGGTTACGACGCTTTTCCCGGTTTTTGCTTCGAGTGCCTTACGCGCATTTTTTGCAATAGCCCCACCTTTCGTGCCCGCTTTCGCGTTTTCGTTTACACCTTTTGCCTGCTCAGCTTCTGCTATTTGGCGTGTGGAAAGCTCGGCCAATGCAGTAAACAGCAACTCTGCTTCGCTCATATGATCACGCAAGTTTTGCGATTTGAGGCCTTTGATCTCTTTATGTTGTTTTACCGACATGCCCGTCCATTCCCTGTGAATGATGTTGGTCAAATAAGCAAACTCATCTTGCCGGGTTACACCGCTTTCCTTCCAATAATCGGTGAGTTTGTTGCGCGTTTCTTGACCGTTCATGCGCTGTTGAATCCACTTCTCGCTGCGCCCTTTGCTTTTCCAGTTCTCTCTTGCCCGATCCATGCTCAGGCTAGGGTCTTGTATTTCTTGCAGACGTTCGTAGCCCACCTTGGCAAGCCATTGCTTAAAGGGTTCGGCCTTGGGCGATGGAATGGATTGAATGAGTCGGAAAATTTGCTCCACATTGCCTACATCGGTTAGTCTTAACTTGCCGTCTTCGGCGACCAATTTCAACTGGTTACAATTTGTAACCGTTTCATTTCCTTCATCTGAAAGTCTCTTTTTTAGCACCTTCCAGTAATTTCTTGCGCGCGCAACGGTAGGTTGATCGGTAAGGATACCCACAATATCGACTATACTGAAATACCATATTTCTGTATCCGTGTCGAAGTGACTGCGAACCTGTTTGTTCTCGAAGAGTTGGATGTTATTCATGACGTTTAAGAATGAGTTGTTGAGGTTGTCTGTAAAAGTAGGTTTTACTAGCGTGGCGCTGCCCGATGTTCCTAACTTTTACTCGTTGTTGATAGCGATTTCAAATTAACTTGGATGGATCGCACAGGCTAATCTATACGCTATTCTTCTTACAAGAATTTGTAAGTTGAATTTCGTAATACCGGAAGAAAACCGTGTACACATTTTAAAATAAAATCGAAAAGGTGTACAAGGTTGGTTGTGCGAATTCGATGCGCCGATGGAATAGAAAAGTTGGAGCAGTCAAAGCAATCAAAAATTATCCGCGTAATCAGTCGGCGTTTTTTTTTACAAGTTAGGCGTTCAGAGTGCCTTGGCAGATAGCTTTCGCAATACCGGGCCCTTCATAAATGAACCCGGTATATACCTGCACCAGATCGGCGCCCGCGTTGAGTTTTTCGATAGCATCTTGAGCGGTGTGTATGCCGCCTACACCAATGACAGGAAATGCATTGCCCGAGGTTTGCTTCAAGTATCGAATCACTTCCGTGCTGCGGTGGGTGAGGGGTTTGCCACTAAGGCCGCCTGCGCCGATGGCGTCTACTTCTTGTTTCGGTGTTGTCAATGGCTCGCGCGCAATGGTGGTATTGGTAGCAATCACTCCATCGATCTTGCTCTCCTTCACAATGTCGATGATGTCGTTGAGCTGCTCATCGGTGAGGTCGGGTGCAATTTTTAAGAGAATGGGTTTGCGCTTGGGCTTTGCGCTATTGGCGCGTTGCAGCGTGTTCAGCAATTGAAGTAGGGGCTCTTTCTCTTGCAAGGCACGCAGTCCCGGGGTGTTGGGCGAACTCACATTCACCGCGAAATAATCGACGTGGTCGAAGAGTGTTTCGAAGCAAGAGAGATAATCGGCAACTGCTTCTTCATTGGGCGTTGTTTTATTCTTGCCGATGTTGCCGCCCACGATGATGCGTGACGTACGCTTCTTCAATCGCTCGGCTGCTGCCTGCGTACCTCCGTTGTTGAACCCCATGCGATTGATGAGTGCTTCATCTTTCGGCAAACGAAACAATCTTGGCTTGTCGTTGCCCGGTTGCGCTTTTGGTGTGAGTGTTCCAATTTCAATGAAGCCGAATCCGAGTGCACTCAATTCATCCACCCAACGCGCATCCTTGTCAAAACCCGCTGCCAGTCCTACCGGATTGTCGAACGTAATTCCGAACAGTGTGCGCTGCAAACGTGCATCGTGTGTGCTATAGATGCTCTTCAAAATTTCTTTCATACCGGGTAAACAACATGCAGTGCGCAGTAAGCGCATTGCAGTGTAGTGTGCTTGCTCTGCAGGCATTAAAAAGAAAAGTGGCTTCAGTAGGACGCGATACATGGAGCGCGAAATTAATGGTGAAACCGATTGTACGCGTTGATAACTCTGTTCATATATGAAGGTTTTAACGCGGCATATTACCGCTGTGTTAAAATAGCTTTGAGCGTTGTGAACTTTAACCTATAAAGTGATTTAGATATGCTGACGATTTTTGGAAGAAAAAAAGTTACAGCGGAGAAAGTAGCGCACATATTCGCCCATAATATAGTTGAGATTGTTGAGACAGGATTTGAAGATGTTGCCGGCTTCATCAATGACTCGCCGGAATTTGTTTTGTCTCCTAATGTTGCCGAAAAGGATTACGGGAAGTTTCTGATGATCGTGTTGGTAGGTAATTTTTCATACATCAGCCAACATTTCAATAATGGAATGGACAAAGAAATTATCCAAGGCATCACCCAAAAGCTTGCTCCTGCATTTGAAATGACTGCTACCGAATTTTCCATGAAGATTAAGGAGTACAAGGAGGGCATGGCGCGCGCTAATCATCCGTCGAAAAACATTGTGTATGCAATG
>JAURKF010000037.1 GCA_030831885.1 Flavobacteriales bacterium | reverse complement strand
CGACGCACAGTCGCTGATCATGAATTGCTCGATATAGCCAATTGGCAGTCCGGCTCTTATTACATTCAATGTGAGGGTGCCAAAACCATCCGATTTATAAAGTTATAGTTGAAATGAGAGGTTTTATTTTGACTGTGTGTGCTGCGTTGTTTTTCTCCTGTAAAGCCGAAGCTCAGCTTTATTTTCCTCCAACTACCGGTCAGTGGTCCACCCTCGATCCTCAAGAATTGGGATGGTGCAACGATCGAATCGACAGTCTTTACGAGTTTCTGGAAACCAATCAGTCGAAAGCTTTCATCTTATTGAAAGATGGTAAAATTGTATTGGAAAGCTACTTCAACGGACATTCGGAAACAGCCAACTGGTATTGGGCCTCTGCGGGTAAAACGCTTACGGCTTTTATGGTAGGACAGGCGCAACAGCAAGGATTGCTCGATATCAATGAACCTACATCCAACTATCTTGGGCAAGGTTGGACCTCTTGCACCCCGGAACAAGAACAGGCCATCACGATTCGCAATCAGCTGACCATGACCACAGGACTTGACGATGGAGTAGTGAACGATGATTGCACGGATAGTGAATGCCTGGAATACCTCGCCGATGCAGGCGAGCGGTGGGCTTACCACAACGCTCCCTACACATTGCTTGATAGTGTTATGCAGATAGCAACGGGAATGTCGCTCAATGCATGGTGCTTCCAACATGTAGCACAACCCATCGGCATGCAGGGGTTATGGTTGAATATTGATTACAACAATGTCTATTTTTCAAATGCCCGATCGATGGCTCGTTATGGGCTATTGCTGCTGGCGGAAGGGGTATGGGACGGCAATGATTTGTTGCAAGACGATCAGTATTTCTTCGATATGACTCACCAGTCGCAGCCACTCAACGAAGGGTATGGCTACCTCACGTGGCTCAACAATGCGCAGAGCTTCATGCTTCCTGAATCGCAGTTTGTATTTCCCGGTAATTATGCGCCGAATGCCCCCGCAGAAATGTTTGCGGCCATTGGGCGCGATGGGCAGTTCATAAGCATTGATTCATCACAAGATTTGGTTTGGATCCGCATGGGCGAAAATCCGGATGGATTGGATGTGCCGATCCTGATGATTGATGATATCTGGGAATATATCAATGCCTTGCCCTGTGAATCGAATGTTGTAACCAATGAATCGGAGACAACTTTAGGTGTGAGTCCCAATCCGGCGAACACAGAATGGATATTGACAACATCAGTTCCGATGAAGTATTGGTCGCTGATTGACCTTCAGGGTAGAATAATGCGCTCCGGCAATGCCTCAGAATTGAGGCAATTTCAAATTCCTGCGGATGAACTTGAATCGGGAAATTACATCGCGAACATTCTTTTGGAAGATGGTCGTGTCGTAAATGCAAGACTTGTGAAGTCGGGCATTTGATGAATCATCGATAATAGTCGATTTACCATGCTCAGGGCATGCGTCTTCGCACAATTAACTCTATTACTACATTTGGGCAAAATTTCTAGTATGCCCAAAGGTGTTTTTCAAGTTCCAATCCCAATCAACGAACCGGTGCGTAGCTATGCAGTTGGCACAGCCGATCGTGATCAGTTATTGAAACAATACAAAGCGATGTACAATCAGGCGCCTATTGAAGTGCCCATGTACATTGGTGCCGAGTTGGTACGCACGTCCGACAAACGAACCATGTCGCCGCCGCACGATCACAAAAAAGTACTGGGTCATTACAATTGGGGAACGAAAGAACATGTATCGAAAGCAATAGAATCTGCGCTTGCGGCCAAAGGTCGTTGGTCGGCACTAGCGTGGGAACAACGCGCAGCTATTTTCCTGCGTGCCGCCGATCTGCTGGCGGGACCTTATCGCATGCGCATGAATGCGGCTACCATGCTCGCACAAAGTAAGAATGCGTTTCAGGCGGAAATAGATGCGGCCTGCGAACTGGTAGACTTTCTGCGTTTCAACGTGGCCTACATGCAGCAGATATACCGCGATCAGCCGGGCAATCAGCCTGGTATCTGGAACCGCCTGGAGTATCGCCCGCTCGAAGGTTTTGTGTTTGCCATTACACCATTCAACTTCACAGCTATTGCAGCTAACCTTCCGGCCAGTGCGGCCATGATGGGCAATACGGTGGTATGGAAACCGGCCGACTCGCAAGTATATAGTGCGCATGTAATTATGGAGTTATTCCGTGAAGCGGGTCTGCCTGATGGTGTCATCAATATGATTACCGTGGAAGGAAAAGATGCAGGCGATGTAATATTCAGTCACCCGGATTTTGCAGGATTACATTTTACAGGTTCTACAGCGGTATTCAAGCATTTGTGGAAGGAAATCGGAACGAACATCGGGAACTATAGAACCTATCCGCGCATCGTAGGGGAGACGGGGGGAAAAGATTTTGTGATAGCACATCCATCGGCCAACCCGCATGAAGTTGCTACTGCTCTTACACGCGGCGCGTTTGAATTTCAAGGGCAAAAGTGCAGCGCGGCCAGTCGCGGATACGTGCCCAAGTCGCTTTGGCCTGAAGTGAAAAAGCGCTTGCTGGAAGATACAGCCAGTATGAAAATGGGAAGCCCTGAGGACTTCGGTAACTTCATCAATGCGGTCATTGATAAGCGCGCTTTTGATAAGATAAAAGGGTATATCGACTATATCAAAACCCAATCGGATGCTGAAATAATTGCAGGTGGCACGTGCGACGATAGCGTTGGTTATTTCGTTCAACCTACCATTGCAGTTACGACCAATCCGAAATTCCGCACCATGTGCGAAGAGATTTTTGG
>JAURKF010000036.1 GCA_030831885.1 Flavobacteriales bacterium | reverse complement strand
TAGTTGAATACTGAGATTCTTTTGAAAAGCGTGGGCTATACATGAATCGAGTGTCCAAGTTTGTGCAGAAGTCTCGAGTGAAACAGCAAAGCACATCCATGTGAGAGCAGCGCTAAAACGAAAAGATGCAGAAAACATAGTAAGCACAAACTTAGGAGAGAAGAAAAGAATTTGGCTAAAAAACATCAGTTAAGCCAAAAGGTTTATATCACCTTATTTCTTCATGCGAAATCGCATAGCGTTGCATAGCTGGGTGGCCTTCAGAGGGAAACTTTTAGCCTTTTACTTTCTTCGATGTACCGTCGGTCCAGTGCACTTCCACCAATCGAATAATTACCTTGGTGGCACCTTCTACCCATACGGATTCCAAATCTTTTGTTGTGTCACCAACAGCAATAGGACTAATGAAATTTCCTGATTGCCATTGTCCGTCCCGTATGCCCTTCTTCGCGCCGAAGTTGTCGTAGAAGTCCGCTTTCCATCTCAATCCATCAACATCTTTTGCACTGTTATTTTTGAACTCCACGTAGTATCCGGCGTTGTATCCGAGCACGTTTTGGGTTACAGCAGAAAGTACTTCAACAGAAGCAAGGTTCGTGTTTTTCTGAGCGAAATGAACAGAGGGTGTCAGGAAAATAAGGAGAAATAGAATGTGCTGTTTCATGTTTTGAGAACTGGGAACAAAAGAAACTTCATTAACAAAATTCTAGTCTCGGGAATACAACTTTAGAGTTTACAGCCCAATAACTTCAATCTCTACGCGTCGGTTGGCACTTACCTGCCATTCAGTTTGGGGGTCAGGATAGAGCATTTGCTTACTTCCCATTCCACGCGTAGAAAGTCTGTCTGATGCAATGCCATGTTGAACGAGATAATCCACAACGGCCTCGGCTCGTTTCTCGGAGGCACGGCGATAGTAGGCGTCTGAATTCTTCTTTTCCTCGTTAACGGGACAATTGGCGTGGCCAATAACACAGATCTTCACAGAAGGGTTGATTGTAAGAAATTGAACCAATTCTTCGAGGGCCGGAACCGACTTGTGGTAGAGTTGCGTTTCATCGCCAAGGAATGTAATATCCTCAATGCTTGTTTTAAGTCCGACAGAAAGAGGTTTGAGTTCAATGCGTTCGTAATGAATATCTGCTTCTGATGGCCAAAACTTGTGTGCATAATACATGTACCCTTCTTTAACAACAGAAATGGTATAGATGCGGTAGTTTTTAATGATTAGCGTGGAGTCCGTGAAGTTTTTGAAGACTACCGTTTTGCGGGGATTGAGACCTTTCACCATCACATCCGCATCCATAAACAATTTCGATTTAAAGTCGGTAATTGAAATCTCCATTTGCTGATTTTCATTATCCGGACCCTGCGCAGAATCGATTTTCATTTCCTGAAAAAACTGACCAAACGCCAATTGCAGCGACATAGCACAAGCCACCAAAAGGAAATATTTGAGTTGGAAAGGCCTCATTGCGGCATAGTTAATTCATTAGTTAGGTGCTAAAATAGGAAATATTGCCGTTCAATGAACTAAAGAATGCAAAAAGGATTTGCTGCGTTCGTTCTGAGTTAGGAACGAAAAAAGGCCATGATTTTTTTTCTGAAGAAAACCAAGGCTACTGTTGCTATCAAAACATAGGGAATCACCATCAGGTAGATAATTCCGGCGTTGAGGCCTTCTCCGATACCTTTATCAATATTCTCAGTTGCGCTTTCTGCCGTTGCCTTACACATAGCACATTGAGCCAGCGAGATGGACTGCAAGCAGATAACCAGAGCGAAAAAAAGTGTTAAGGGAAGAATCCTTTTCATAGTCCAAAGATAATGAGGTGTTCAATCGACACAGATTATTTTATGTGTAATATGGACTAATCATCCAATAAACAATTACCCCGCTAATTGCGACATAGAGCCAGATAGGCCAAGTGATGCGTGCTATTTTCTTGTGTGCGTTGAAATCGGCTGTCAGTCCGCGGTATGCTGTGAACAGAATGAATGGCAGTATTACAGCTGCAAGCACAATATGGGTGATAAGAACGAGGATATAAAAGCCCCGCATGGGTGCTTCTTTGGGGTAAACAGTGTCGCCTGTTAGCATATGGTGGGCGACATAACTAATGAGAAAAATGAAAGACAGCACCATGGCCGAGAGCATCAGTCGTTTGTGGGTTGAAAAGTTTTTTCGTTTCACTGCCACGAGCGCTGCCACAAGGAGTATGGCAACCGTGCCATTCGTGAAGGCGTTGGCGGTTGCAAAAAGATGCGGGTCAAACCCGAGATCCGCATCTACGTGAATGTATTTCAGTGAAACAATCACAAGAAATACAGCAATCGAAAAAAACCAGATTATTAATTTGGCTTTCTTGTCGTTTTTGCGCATTGAAGCTTCCATTGTGGTGTCGGTTCGTTGGTGAGAAATTGGGCATCGGCATACAAGCTGTTCATGCTGGCTGTGGATGTGCCATCATAATATCCGCGTATGCGCAATTGGCGGTCGAGTAGGGTTACTTTATCCGTATGGAATATGCCGCCCTGAGCAGTATCTGAAGGAAAAGCAGTAAGCAGAAATCCGCGCTGAGCCAAATCATAGATGTCGGCTGGTTTGCCTGTCAGGAAATTCCAGTGTTCAAGATCGGCGCCTATCCTCTCGGCATACAGTCGCAGTTTTTCAGGAATGTCAGATTCCGGTTTTACAGAAAATGAAAGAAAGCGAATAGGTAATTCAGGATTTTCTTTTTTGAATTTGTCTTGAAGCCTCACCATTTGTGCGCTCATCATGGGACAAATGGTTGGGCACTCTGTAAAAAAGAAATCGACAATCGTGATGAAACCGGAGTAATTCGATTGGGTGATAAACGCACTATCCTGATTGATGAAACTAAATTTCGGGATTGGGTAATAAAGCGTGTCGGCGCGCTGCGAACCATCGGGCAGAGATATTACATCGACATCGAACTCACCAAAGAATGGCAATTTCTTCTGAGCTTGTGAAGCACTCGGGTCGGGATTGTTGTTACATGCAGCAAAGAATACAAGTGTTGCACATAAAAGTCCGCATTTAATGATCCGATTCATTCTTTTTTCGTTCATTATAACGTCGAACGTCAATTTCTTTTTTTAGCAAGGCAATATCCTGAACCATACCCGGTATCGAATCGCCACCTCCTCCCAGAAAGTGATATTCCGTATTGCCATATTCCCCGCGAATGTGTCCGTTTGCATCAATAAGCTTGAATATTGCTTCATTCGAGCGGTCTTCGATGAGGAGTCCGTTGCGTATGAACGATTGCATAGCCTCTTGATTACCTGTAAGAAATTTCCATTTCCCCGGGAATGCATTGTATTGCGTGTTCTTTTCGACATAGGCCTTAGTCGTCGCAGGCGTATCCTTGTCACATTGACTAGAAAAAACAAGTATCGCAATGTCGGGTTCGCTTCGGTATTTGAAATTGATATTCAGCAACCGTTCTGTAATTTGAGATATGTGTTCGTCTGCGGTAGAATAGCACGCCGCTACCCACACTTTGCCCAACATGGAATCGCGTGTAATAGTAGTGCCGTTTTCATCAGCAAAAGCGAAATCCGGAATACGATAATGCGGATCTTCAGCAAGGTTGTTTTCCGGACCTACGTAAGGTAATGTCTTGAAATTGTGTTTGCTAAATACACCGAAGAAAAGCAGCCAAGCAAGTGGAAACAAAAAAAGTATACCGGCCAAGCCAATATACTTTTTCCATTTCGAACGAGTCGACATATTCTTAACGGAAGGTATTGTTCAAATCCTGAACGGATAGACCTTCGTAAAGTCCGATAAAAATTAAGTACAAGATGAACAGCGCATAGGGCAGGAGCACTACATACTTCAAATTTTTCCTTTCGTCACCAAGGTGCATAAAGATGAGTACGATGTAAGCAGCCTTTACAAGCGTGAGGACGATAAAGAGCAATTTAATCGTTTCCCAAGTGAAGGTGCCATTTCGCTTGAAATATACCCCCATGAAAATCTCAAATATGGTCACTACGGTAAGGATTACCGTAACCATATATAATTTTTTACGAATTTTCTTACCTTCCTCTTCGCTATGACGAGCGTTGATAGAGTAGCTGTCGTTTACAATCAAATCGTCTCTTTCCATGGTTGTACGAGTTATCTTACTTGAATTGAAAATCTTTTATACGAGGTAGAAAAAGGTGAATACGAATACCCATACCAAATCTACGAAGTGCCAAAACAAACCTACTTTTTCTACCATCTCATAGTGACCTCGACGTTCAAACACGCCACGAACAGCCATTATGAAAATGATTAGGTTGATTATTACTCCTTGAAGAACGTGAAATCCGTGAAATCCGGTGATGAAGAAGAAGAAGTTAGCATATTGCTGCTGAACAGCGTATTCGTTTTTCGAAAGATTAGCGCCGAATACAAGCGTATTCGAGGCCATATTCTTCATGATTTTTTCGGCTTCTTCACCGGTTACTGTCATTTTGCGTATGTCCTTACCGTCCTTGTGTTCAAGGGTGTATTTGTTAAGCACAATTTCTAATGGGTATTCCTGAGGACCTGCAGCGTGTGCTTCAGCATGTGCATCGTGCCCGTGTGCATCATGATTATCGTGGTGAGCTGGTGTGACGATGAGTTTTCCGTTAGCAATTTCAAGATGGTCGCCATGCTCAAGAGCGTGCTCATAGGCGTGTCCTAAATCGGAAGTCATGTGCACCCATGTTCCGCCGGAAAGCTCCATAGCCATGGGTTGATTGTGATCATCCATCGCGGCTACAGTCATGGGAGCGCTCAACTGAAAACCTCCGCCGGAACCATGGATAAAGTGCGACCATTCCCAAGCCTGCGAGCCCAGGAAGAAGAAACCACCCAATACGGTATAGCCCATCCATTTAATAACACCAGCTTTATCCATTCTATGACCTGCTTCAACAGCAAGTACCATGGTTACTGAAGAAATAATAAGGATGAATGTCATCAATGCGACATAAATGAGCGGATAGCTTCCATGCAGCATAGGTAGCGATTCGAATACCTGCTCACCAACGGGCCACAAATCGGCCGAACCGTGGCGAATAACACCGTATGCAGTAAGCAATCCTCCGAACGTCAAAGCATCCGAAACAAGGAAATACCACATCATCATTTTTCCATAGCTGATGCCGAAAGGTGACTGTCCGCCACTCCACAATTGGTCTTTGCTTACCGCTTGAGCCTGTCCTGCCATACGAATTGAAAATTTGGCGCAAGTTTACTAATCAAATCGCCTTCGACAGGCGGCCATGTTAAAAAAATTGACACCGGTTGTTGGGAAACATGCTAATTGTCTCTGGAATCCCCGTAAATACTGGTGTTGGCTACTAGTTTAAATCGTTTCTAAATAAGTTTAGAAAAGGAAGAAAAGGAAGTAGAACAAGTAAAGCCAAAGACCACCCAGGAAATGCCAATACATTCCGCTGATGTAAATACTCAGAGTGTTGTCGCGATTAATACGGCCCTTGGCAATACGAATGGTATTTACAATGAGGTAGATAAGCCCGAAAGCAAGGTGAATAATATGAACGTAAATAACTACACTCAGCATAGCCCCGAAAGCATTGAAGGTAGTCATAACCGTATTAGTAACCGCTTTGGAAGGGTCGCTGGGCTTATAATAATCATTTCCCTCTTTGACCAACCGTTCGTTATTCATTTCGAACCAATAATCCGAGCCATATTCGCCGGTGAGCTTACCTAGTGTATTCCAGCGATAGGATGAAAGGCCTTGTTCATTTTGAGTAATTGTAAAGCCTAGGCCGCGCTCAGACATGTATTTCCAGCCAGCATGTTGTGACATAGTGAATGCAATACCAAGGGCCAATGTGGCAATGTGCAGCGTGAGACCGAGCGAATGAT
>JAURKF010000005.1 GCA_030831885.1 Flavobacteriales bacterium | reverse complement strand
GCAGATCGACTGCGAAATGGCCTTTGTAGAGCAAGAAGACATTCTCAACACATTCGAAGGTCTTGTGCGTCATTTGTTCAAGACCGTGAAAGGCATTGACATCGACGGCGTGCCACGTATGACGTACGACGATGCGATGCGTCGTTACGGAAACGACAAGCCCGACGTTCGTTTTGGAATGGAGTTTCAGGACCTCACCACATCTATGCAAGGCAAGGGCTTTGCGATATTCGACAGCGCTGAAGCTGTCTTAGGTATCGTGGTGCCCGGATGCGCAAACTATACACGCAAACAAGTGGACGAATTAACCGATTGGGTGAAGCGTCCGCAGATTGGTGCCAAGGGTCTGGTGTATTGCATGTACAACGAAGACGGCAGCTTCAAATCGTCGGTCGATAAATTTTATAGCCAAGAAGATTGGACTGCCATTGCGCAGCACACAAATGCATCGAAAGGTGATTTGCTATTGATCCTTTCCGGTGAATTGAACAGCACGCGTAAGCAACTGAGTGAGCTACGCTTGTTGATGGGGTCGAAATTGAATCTGCGCAACCCGGATGAATTCAAGCCACTGTGGGTAGTGGACTTCCCGCTCGTGGAGTGGAATGAAGATGAGCAGCGCTGGTTTGCCATGCACAACCCCTTCACTGCACCCAAACCTGAGCATTTCCATCTGCTCGAAACATCTCCCGGCGATGCCCGTGCAAACGCATATGACTTCGTGCTAAATGGTGTTGAGATTGGCGGTGGATCCATTCGTATTCATGACCGCGATATTCAATCACGCATGTTTCATTTGCTGGGCTTCACACCCGATGAAGCACAAAAACAATTCGGTTTCTTGCTCAATGCATTTGAATACGGCGCACCACCTCACGGAGGAATTGCCTTTGGATTTGATCGTCTCTGCGCTTTGTTTGGCGGGGCTGAAAGTATCCGCGATTTCATTGCATTCCCGAAAAACAACAGCGGTCGCGATGTGATGATTGACGCACCAAGTACCATCGATCAAAAGCAACTCGACGAATTGAGTATCGACATAAACATGAAGTCATGAAACATCTTGTAGCACTGCTTCTCTCTTTCGGTTGCTGGCTGGCATTGCCTCAGACTGTTCTTTCACAAAGCTCAAAAACCAACCTGAAGGGCACTATCAGCAATCCGCAACGCGATTTCTTTTTACTCAAAAACCAAGGAAGAACGGATACGATAAAGCTATCAAGTGACGGCAAATTCGATCTGCTTATAGATCAAAACACAGCCAATTACTTTACGATTGATTACAATCGGCAAACCATCCCGCTTTATTTGCTTCCATCCGACGAAGTGAGCTTAACTATCAATTCGGTGAATCTGACCGAAGCAAAAATTACCGGCTCAAGCGCAGCATACTGCAATCATTTGTTGCAACGTTCCAAGGAAGACCGAGCGTTTACTGCTGCATATCCGTCATTTAAGCTTTCTTCTTTATCTGCCGACAGATTCTATCAGTTGCGTGATTCAGTTCGAACCGCTCGCATAGGCTTACTTGAAACAAACAAAAAGGCCAACGATTTCATCACTCCTTTCGTTGTTTTCGAAAAGAAGATATACGACCTGCAGATGGGGCAAGAACTGATTAATTATAAAAATCAGATGGCCAAATCGGGGATGACAGCCATGCCCGAGAAGATTGAAAAATTCATTGCCTCGCTCGAATTAAACGATGAGTCGATGGCTTACGATGGATCGTACAAATCCTTTGCGCTCAATAAAGCATCGCTTGAAGCCAACCTTCGCTTCCAAGCCGGTACCGATAAATCGCCGGCTCATTATTACGAGCTTGTCGTGGCGGTAATAGGAGAATGGGTTAAACCCGAGCGCAACAAAAGTGTGCTTATCAGTGAGTTCATGCCGCAGGTGTTGAAAGATGTTGGCACAGCCGATCTTTCATCTTTCATTGCGACCTTGGAAAAAGTGTCAAAGGATGAAAAGCTCATTGCTTCGGTAAGGAAATATGCAGCTCAATATGAGCATTTGTACGCCGGCAGAATGGCCCCTGATGCAGAGTTTTACGATGCTGAAGGGAATGTGAGCAAACTAAGCGATTACCGGGGAAAGGTCGTTTATATCGATACATGGGCCACTTGGTGTGGTCCGTGCAAGCGTGAGATACCGTTTTTGAAAACACTCGAAGAAGCTTACCACGGTAAAAACATTCAGTTCATTAGTGTGAGCACTGATAAAGATGTGAGCGCCTGGAAAACGTTCATTGCACGTGAATCCATGAGTGGTCTTCAGTTGCACCAAAGTCAGGAAATGGAAAAGACCATGAGCTACCTGTATGTCGTGAACTCCATTCCACGCTTCATGCTCATTGACGAAGACGGTAAAATCGTTAGTGTAGATGCACCGCGCCCGTCGAGTGGCGAAGAGATACGCGCGATGATTGACCGCGTTTTAAATGATTAACAGCACACGTTGCCTTGTAATGGGCAGGAAGGTGCATTTTTGCAACATAAAATAGTTATTACCATGTATCCACCGGAATTAGTAGCCCCAATGCGTCAAGAGCTTGACCAGGTTGGCTTTGAAGAATTAATGACACCAGAAGCAGTTGATTCGGCCGTAAATTCTGCGGGCACCGTTTTGGTTGTCCTCAACTCAGTTTGCGGATGTGCAGCGGGCAGCATGCGCCCGGGAGTTCGCAAAGCCGTTCAGACCGCCTCGAAACTGCCGAGCAAACTTGCGACAAGCTTCGCGGGTGTTGATCGCGACGCTGTTGATCGCGCTAGAAAATATATGCTCCCCTATCCGCCATCATCTCCGAGCATCGCCCTTTTCAAGGATGGAAAACTATTGCATATGATAGAGCGCCACCACATCGAAGGCCGCACGGCAGATATGATAGCTGAACATTTAAAGACAGCATTTGAAGAATTTTGTTGAGCAGTCAACAAAAAGGGCGGCTTTAAGAGCCGCCCTTTTCGTTTACAGAATGATTTTAAAACCCAAACGCCACGCCCAACTGATACACCGATCTATTGGTTGTAGATTCCTTCAGGTCAAAGGCGATTGAATTATCACTATTGATTTCAATACTTTCTTCATCGACGTATTTGACCAACCCT
>JAURKF010000035.1 GCA_030831885.1 Flavobacteriales bacterium | reverse complement strand
TCTTCGATTTCTTCCTTCATCGGATTAGCGCCCAGTTCGTCCTGAATTTGCTTCATCTGCTGTTGCAAGAAATACTCGCGCTGTTGTTTGCTAATGTCAGTATGAACTTTCTTCTGAATTTCATTTTTCATTTCGAGCATCTGCAATTCTTTGTTGAGTAGCTCGAGCACTTTCGATGCGCGCTGGCCCAAGTCGGCAATCTGTAGTAGCATCTGCTTTTCCGATGTTTCGACCTTCATGTTGGACGAAATGAAGTTGGTGAGAAAGCTCAATCCGCTGATGTTCTTGATGGCCATAGAGGCCTCATTCGGAATATCAGGCGAAAGCTGAATTATCTTCAGTGAAATGTCTTTCAGCGATTCGAACAACGCTTGTTGTTCTTTGCTTTCATTGTTGCGATTTTTTTCGGGATAAACGCTTACTTGTGCCGTGAAATAGGGCTCAGTTGATACAAGGCCGGTTATTTCAAATCGTTTTTTTCCTTGCAAAATCACGGTTGTGCTGCCGTCGGGCATGCGAAGCATACGCATGATGGTTGCTTGTGTACCGATTCGATGCAAATCATCGAATGTTGGTTCTTCAATATCGGGATTGGTTTGCGCAACTACACCAATTACTTTGTTGCCTTTGTTGGCTTCCTGTACCAAGCGAATGCTCTTGTCTCGTCCAACGGTGATAGGGATAACAACACCCGGAAAAAGCACTGTGTTGCGCAGTGGTAATAAGGGAAGGACTTCAGGCGTATGCTCATTGTCCATCTGTTCTTCATCTTCCGGAGTGATGAGCGGTATGTATTCGTGATCTTCGACTTCAGGGTCGGATAGCAGGTAATTCCAATTTTCCATATTTAATAGCTAACAGGCGCAAAGTATGCATGACTTGCACAATGCCCTTAAAGCGGCGTTGCTTTTTTCAAGGTATGTGCCATTGGGGAATAACTGACGGAATGGCGTGAGAAGGGGTAAGAGTTAATAGGTAAGAGGTGAGTGCTAAGGTATCAGGTATAGTAGCTGGTGCTCCTTGCAATGACTTTATCCCTCACCCCTTATCCCTCACTGCTTTGTGACTAAAAGTCATACGTCGCCGAATCTAACGTTTAGCTACTACAGAGGCCAGCGCTTGGTCTATCGTCCGGATGTGATGCTGCATGGTGAAGTGTTCGCTGATTCTTTTCCTGCCGGCTTCGCCTATTTTTCTGGCTAGTTCAATGTCATCTAATAGCATGATCATATACTTAGCCATGCCGGTTGCGTCGCCTTCTTCAACCAGAAAACCGGTTTCATTGTGAACCACAATATCGGGAATACCCGAATGATTCGTTGACACTACAGGTAAGCCTGCCGACTGGGCTTCAATGATTGCAACCGGCGTTCCTTCCTTATCTCCGTTCTCCGCTGTGCGCGAATGCTGTACGAAGAAGCGTACGCTCTTCATCTCGTTTTGATATACTTCACGTTCTACAACGCCAAGCAGTTTCACATGTTCCTCCAAACCGAGATTTATAACCAAATCCTGCACAATTCGAAATAGCGGACCGTTGCCGTAGAAGAGCAAGGTGGCATCTGGATGTTTTTCCAAACATTTTTGGAATGCGAGAATGACCAGGTGTGGGGCCTTCTTATCGATCATTCGACCGATGGCGTATATTTTCTTGCTGTTGAGCGTGGGCTGCAACTGAGCAAATGATTCGTGTGCTGCGCAATGCGTAACAATGATTTTTTCAGCGGGAGCACCCAGTTCAATCAACGTTGTTTTCATTGAATTGGCTACGACGAAAATGACACTAGCGTAAGCAAACATTTGCTTGTAGGCTTCTTTGAAATCTTCGAGTACTTTGTATTCTGAAGCGTC
This sequence comes from Flavobacteriales bacterium, assembly GCA_030831885.1. The sequence goes on along the minus strand of JAURKF010000035.1, from coordinate 4,860 downwards.
AAAGCCGAAGAAATGAACAGCCAGTGGGATGTTCAACTTTCGGGCAGTTGGTGTGCAGTCAGCACCCACTACTCCGAATTCCGCAAGCATGATATCAGGTTTAGTCTTTCGCAGCGACTGCTCAAAAGCTTTTTGTCGCGCGGAAATTGTAGCCAAGCCAAACGCGCGTTTCAACGTTCCGGTCACTTGATGAAGAAGTGAATTGCTGCCTGATAGAGGGCGATTGCCGAGATAGCGCGGAATGCGTCCGGTGTGGTAATACAAGATATCTCCCTGAAGAAGTTCTATATGCGCCCGAATGAATGTCTCGGAGGGTGCATTGTCGCGGGCGGAAATGAGCGCAATCTTCATGGTGAATCTGACTGACCGCGAAATTAGACGATTGCGTCCCATCTTTTTTTACCTTTGAGCAAATCATCGCGGTATGCCTTTTTTTTCCGTCATTATTCCTACGTATAACAGAGCCAAGCTGGTGTCGCGTGCAATCGATAGCGTGCTCGGTCAAACCTACCGCGACTTCGAGTTGATTGTAATCGATGATGGTTCGACAGATAATACACGTGAGGCTCTTTCGGTATATAACTCGGATGCTCGGTTTGTGTATGTGTATCAAAATAACACCAAGGAAAGCGGAGCGCGCAATAATGGAATGCGATTGTCGAAGGGTGACTGGGTTTGCCTGCTCGATTCGGATGATATTTTTCTGCCCAACCATTTGCAAGTTTTATTCGATGCCATCATTTCCAACAATAGTAAGCCGGGTATCTATCACGCTCTGATGACACGTGTGTACTCAGACGGGCGTAGAGTTAATCAGCAAATTCTGGAGCGCAAACCGGCTAATGCTATTTGGGGTATTGCTCGAAATGAGTTGCTCGTATCTAGTGCATGTATGCACACCTCGATTGCTAAAAATTATGCGTTTCGAGAAGATCTTTTTTCCGGAGAAGACACCGAATTTTTCTTCCGTGTGGCGCTCGATTACCCGATTGTCACAATTGAAGAGTGCACATCAGAATACATGATACATACCGACAACAGTGCCATTGCATATGGCGGGCGACATGTGTTTTGTAAAAACCGGATTCTCCACTGGAAGTCAATCAAACGCAATGAAAAAATTCGAGATTGTTTTCCGAAGGGATTCATTAACGGAAAAATATCACAACTGTATCAATGGAAAGGAATGTCGCATGCTGCCAATCGGCACTTGGGCAAAACGTTTCGGAGCTATGTCATGAGCATGTATTACAAGCCCTTGTTATTTGTGCAATTCGGTTATTGGAAAGAACTGGGTTCGTTGATTGTCTCGAAGAAAAAGGTTCTTTGATGTAGGTTGGTTGTAAGTTGATTGTTGCAACCTTCAACCTTCAACTAATTTAGTTTCGCTGATGCGAGGTGTCTTCGAAGATGTGCTGTAAAAGTTTGCGCGTTGCGTCGTCGAGCTGCATTGATCTGCGTTGCATCACTTTGGCGATTGTTTCAAATGCTTTTGCAGGCTGATAGTCTTCCCAACCATCGGGGCCGCCCCATGCAAATGACGCGATATGTTTGTGCGGAAATCCACCGCCAAAGATGTTGGCATTTACTCCCACCACCGTACCTGTGTTGAACATGGTGTTGATACCACACTTGCTGTGATCGCCCATAATGAGACCGCAAAATGTGAGGCCTGTATCTGCAAAATCGCCGGCGGCATAACTCCAGATTTTCACATTCGAATAGTTATTCTTCAGATTGGATGTGTTGGTGTCGGCTCCCAAATTGCACCACTGTCCAACAATTGAATTGCCAACAAAACCGTCGTGAGCTTTATTGGAGTAGCCCCAGAAAACAGAGTTCGAAATTTCACCACCCACTTTGCATTCAGGGCCAATGGTGGTTGCTCCATAAATTTTAGTTCCGAGTTTTAACGTTGCGTGTTTGCCCAGATAGAAGCCACCGCGTATGTGCGAGCCTTCCATCACTTCAGCCCCGGCATCGATGTAGATAGGCCCGTCGAGTGTATTGAAAGTCGTCGCATACACCTTGGCTGATGCATGAATGAAAAGCTGTGATGTGTCGCCGATAATAATGTTGGACGGGTGAAGCTGTTCTTGAGGTGAATCTTTTGGCATCAGTGCGAAGTCGAATGCCATGGCCATGGCGTTCATAGAAAACAAATCGGTGATGTGTTCAATCCAGGTAAGTTCCGTCTTAGAATCGATGCGATATTCATTGCCGGGCTGATGCGTATCAATGTATCGCGCTAATAATTCGGTGCCTTTATACAATGCATCACCGGGATTCATCATTCGCAGTTCAGCAACGAGCGATGGAGTAGGGAATAGGCGAGCGTTAATATGCAATTGGATTTGAGCTGAAGGACCATTGAATAGAGCGCGCAAAGGCACTCGTGTTTCGTGTACAACGTCTGTGTTGAAGATGCGTGCGTATCGCTCAGCCATGGTCATCATACCCATACGCAAGTCGCCCACCGGTCGAGTATATACAAGCGGAAGAAAGTGGCTGCTGAGTTGGTCTTCGAAGAGAACGATTTGCATTTGGGTGAGAGGTGAAGGATTAGTTAATTGTCATTTGTCACTAGTCATTAGTCACTAGTCATTTATCATTCGTCATTATACTTCACCAAGCGCTGATGGCCGTCGTTACACTGATGTGATTGCTTGGCCCTGCAAGGTGGTAAATTGAACGACCGTAGCTGATATGGAATTTAGAAACGCGCACACCGAAGCCGTAGGAAAATCCGGCTGTCCCCGGTTTGTCTTCGAGCTTCAACTCTTGACGCTTGCGGTAGTTGTAGCCGATACGTATGTGCATGTTTTTCGATAAAATAAACTCGGAACCGACGGTGACATGTCGCATAAACTTATCACCGAACTCCCATTTTTCCTTTTCGATTACCTCGCCGGTTATCGGGTCGGTGATAATCACCCTATTCGGATTTTCCCACACCAAATCCCAGCGTTGGATGTTGGAGTAAACAATGGATAAGCGGAAAGGCGCGTGTGCCGGACGTTTGATAATTCCCACCTGCAGTTGGAAAGGTAATTTTTCGCGGTTGCTGTCGGTGAACGTTTTTAGTTGATATCCCAGGTTGTTGAACACCATAGAGGCTGAAAAATTTCTGGAAGGTTTGCTGTAGGTAAACCCGCCATCAAGGGCTAATGCAACTGATGAGTAATTGGCCAGAGCGGAATACATTGTTTTCAATGTAATGCCACCGCTCCACAAACTATCAATTTGGTAACCTGCACTCAGGTTTAATGTATAGTCCGAAGCCTGGAACTGTCCTATTTCATATCCCAACGCATCGAGCTCTGTTTGCTTGCCGTAATTGCAAAATTGCATGGTAGCACCTCCGGTAATGCGAGGTTTCAGTCGGTGAGCATAGGTTGCATAGCCCATGGCGATTCCATCGAAATAATCAACGAAGCCCAGTCCCACTTTTTGGTGCATTGTGCTGTCGAGCAGCGATGGGTTGAATTGTGCCAGATGCACATCGCCATCTTTCATAGCGAAATAATTTCCACCCAATGCAGCCACGCGCGCCGATCCGGGAATGTTGGTGAAATTGAATGAGCTGAGACCACCGATTTGTGCATAAATGGTAATGCCGAAATTCAGCAGCGCAAGAACAATGAGCAGCGATATTTTTTTCATCGGCGACGTGAACGATCTCGAGGTTGAGATATTGCGCGAATATAGTAAGAAGGGGTAAGGGATAAGGTTTAAGGGGTAAGGGATAAGGTATAAGGTAATTCATCCCTTATCCCTTACCCCTTAGCCCTAGATTGTTTTCCACTTCCACTTCCCGTTCCAAAGAAACAACAGTGAGAAAAAGCCCAGTGCTATGAAATATACCCAGTCTGCGGTCCATACCAGATGGATGGGCCAGTGCCATTGGTAAACCATCAGGTAGGAAGCGATAATATATATTACGACGGTTGCCATTTCCACGAGAAAGCCTGCGAGTGTATTGCCACTTCCCTCAACTGTTGCAAGCATGATACTTGTCACTGAAAAGACCAGCATAGCAGGAAGAACCACGAGCATAATGTCGATAGTTTGCTCGATGACAATGGGGTCTTGTGTGAACTGACGAGCAATCCATCCGGGATACAACCAGAGACCATGACTCATTACTGCGATTCCGATAAAGTTGAGCAGCATCAGTCGTTTCATAGCTGTGTGCAATTCGCTCTGCCGTTGCTCGGCAATGAGACCAGATATATAGGTTTTGGCGGTTGTACTGAATCCTCCTACACTCACATATACTAGGCTGTACATATTGCGGACAATGAACGATGATTGCAATTCGCTTTCACCCATGTTCTCTACGAATTCGTAGAAAATAGTCCAGATGCCAAGGCTCAAAACCATTTGCAGCGCAATTGGTCCACCTAAATTCATGAGCGATCGCGAATAGTTTCGAGGCAGGGACAGTAAGTTTTTTTTTACTGCGAAACCTTCCTGATGAAGGTCTAAATGCACATCTTGGTTGTGGTATTGCCACGTGTAAATGAAGACAAAAATGAATGCACAACATTCCGCTGTTACTGTTGCGATGCCCGCACCTTCTACACCCAATTTGGGTAATCCGAAATGGCCGAAGACAAGGGCATAATCGAGCACAATTGTTACCACCGATGTGATGGTGGTCATATAAATCAGTACACGTGTTTTCGCAATGCCTGACCAGAATGAATTGAGCACCAAAAGAGGCGTGTAAACCACAAAGCCAATGGATCGCCACGTGATGAACTCATGCATATACGTTCGAACCTCTGTCGATTCGATGGCCGTGTCGATAATGGGCGGCATAGCAAAACACAGCAATGCGAATTGGAGCAGCCCGAC
>JAURKF010000034.1 GCA_030831885.1 Flavobacteriales bacterium | reverse complement strand
GTGTGGTGTTGCACGGTTTGCGCTGGAACATTATCGTGATAGTATGTAAGGCCGAAACGCAAGTGGTCCACCGGAGTCATATTCACACCTAGCATGATGGACTTTGGTTTATTGAAATCGAGAGCATCTGTCGAAGCGGTTCCATTACCAATAAGAGCATCGTAGCCAAAGCGTAATTTGCCCAAGTTTTGTCCTTGAAAGCGAATACCCGTGGTATGAAGCGGAATGACGCCTTTGCCAAACATCTCCGGACGGAAAATGGTCGGGAACAGCACGCGTCCGTGGTGATAGGAATCGTTCCAGTAATTGACCGGCGTGTGATGTTTACCAAATAGAATGTTGTGATTTCCTTTGATGTTGTACTTCATGATGATTCGCTCGACGCTTATATCGAAACGAGTGGGGGAGGATGCCACATACTTGAATACGGTCTCTCCTAAAAACGACAGCCGATCAGAAATATCACTTGTGATAAACAAATCTTGTTCACCTAGCGTGAAGTTGATCTGTTCGTTGGAGTAATTGGTGCCGAAGTCTGCGAAGCCCCGGATTTGTGTTTCTTGCGCAGATACCTGTGATAGTGAAAGCGCAAAGCCAAGTGTCAATAGGCCAAAAGCATAACGCTTCTGCAGTCCTAAATAGGACCATGTCATGAATTTTTTTTGATTCATAGTGTGGTTAAAGGTTTGAAAAATCCTCCGCATCGGATTCGATTTTTACGAACCTCCACGCAGAGCCATGCAATTAACGACGCAATTCGCTAGAATCCGAATTTTAGGGATGAAAGGGGGTGTTTTTGGGACGAGAGTAGTTAATTACTAATGACTAGTGACGAATGACTAATGCTGCACTGATTTGTCATTTGTCACTAGTCATTCGTCATTATTTCTTAACACACTCAAACGTCTGGTCATACTTCGTGTACGACTCTCCATCTTTGGATTTACCCATGAGAGAGAGTTTGCCTGAAATCTGTCCCTCTGTGGTGAGTTGCATTAAGAGAATTCGCTTGTTTTCGCCGCAATATGCTTGCTTGTCGGTAGGTATGCAAAACCAGGCACCTTCTTTTCCACTGGAGATAGTTGCGCCTCGGCTTTCGAATGAGGACAAATCGAGATTAAGCGTATTGATATTGTTGTCGTAATTGTCTTCTGCACCAATCGTAATCCATGAATCGAATTTCAATTTAGGATCTTCGCTAGCTACTTTTCGATTGCTGTCTTTGGAAGTAGCCCCGCCTGCGGCAGATTGGTAGAATGGTTTGGTGCTCTTGATTTCAATCTTGTGCAGTGAATCACCAAAAACCACAAACAGTTGATCCCCCACATTCGTCATCTCCGCGTAGATGCGCCACGTAGAGCCGGAAACATTACCTTCATTTTCAACTTGCTCAGTTGTAAACCCCTTGAATTGGGCCATTGCGGTTGTTCCGACAGAAAATAAAAGTGCAAGCGCAAAACAATGTTTCATTCTTATTTAACCTTGAAGATTTTCTTAGTACCCAACTTAACGACTTTGCGTTTTGCTCCGCCCGTGTATTTATTGCCCTTGCCGGCCATAACGTATCCCACAATGATTTCATGGGTGAATGGACTCATCACCCTCGCCTGCGATGTGGTGAAGTCGATAGAATAGCCTAGAACGTAATTGTCATATTGTCCGCCGAATCCCAATGCAATAGCATCCTTAACGCGGTAGGTAATGCTACTCCAAGCCATTTTTTGATAGACAACACGCGCGTTCATTTCAAACTGAATCGGGGTATTGTTGGTCAGTTTTACCAAACCGCTCGGTTCCACTTCGATATCCTGAGTTACATTGTAAGAATAGAAGCCCATTATCTGGTAGTGGCGTGCATTGCGATTATCATCGGGATTTACGCCTGAAATGCGAAGTTTCGTTTGCATCAGATTGGGGGTGCTGAAACCGAAGTAGTAATCCTTACCGTAAACTAACATTCCAAATGTCGCATCGATGTTGAGGGTTGATTCAACCTGCATATTATTCAAGGCCGCATCCGTTTGGTCAGTAACAACCAGTTTGGAGTTGTCTATTCTGAATTGATTGGCCGAGAGTCCTAAGCCGAAGCTGAAACCATCATAGTTGTTGAGCTCTACATTGTATGCGCCAACCGCTTCAATACCGGTGCGAGTAATTGCTCCGCCTGAATCGTCGCGTTGAAGAACAGCACCAAAGCCGCTGTTTTTTGGTCCTCTCATGTGTCCGCTTGCAAGCATAGTAACCGGAGCTCCTTTGAATCCTGTCCATTGATTGCGATACGATAAATAAAAAGGCATCTCGTTTTTGGTTCCGGCAATTGCGGGATTGACAAGAAACGGGTTTATTGCAAATTGCGTTCTCCGCCAAAGCTGTTGAGTGTTTCCAACCATAGAACACAAAGCAACCAGCGTAAAAGTGAGTGTAAAAATCTTTTTCATGGTGTTTGTGTCGTTTAATATTTGATTGTTACTGTACCCATGATTACTTCCTTGTCCGGAGCATAATCAATCGTGAAATAATAATCGGCAACGGGCAGTAGCTGACCGTTTATTCGCCCATCCCATTGCGAATTGTAGCCCGTTGAACTGAAAACGGTCTGTCCCCAGCGATTGAAGACATTCACCTTACATTCCGGGTAGTATTCAAAGCCTCCAAGAACCCACGAGTCGTTCACCCCGTCGCCATTCGGAGTGATGGCAGTGGCAATAAAGAAGCATCCAATGTTGGCTTCAACAAACACAGAAGCCGTGAGGTTGCACCCTATTTCGTCGGTTACTCTTACGGTGTACTGTGTATTAGGAGCGAGCCCCACTGCTGTTGCAGTCGTTTGAATCAGATTGTCGTCCCATTCGTAGCTTAAAGGAGGATTTCCATTTTGAACGGCTACTGTAGCGGTTCCATCCAACGCATTCCAGCATGTTTCGGGCGATGAAGACATATTCAGTATCATATCGGTGATGATATCAGGTACAATAGCCAACGTGTCAAGAATTCGGCAACCATTCTCATCGGCCAGTTCAAGGAATAAACTATCTTCAGCCAAAAGAGAAATTCCATAGGTTACCGTGTCAAGTGGCTCAACTACGTAATCATCCGGATCAACATAAAATGAAAGCGCACCCGTTCCACCTCCTACAGTTATTTCAGCAGAGCCATCGTTCATGCCGGTGCAAGTAGGTGCGTCGAGTAGAATTTCGATGGTGAGCGGATCGGGCTCTGTGATAACAAATTCAGTTGAGTCGAGGCAACCATTAGCGTCAATAAGGAACATCTCGTATTGACCGGCACAGATTCCATTTACAATACCGAATGCCGGCCCCAGAATACTATCCGGTACCAATAGATATTGATAATTGGGTGTACCACCTGTTGGAGTAAACTGAACGATTCCATCGCATATACCGCCACACGAGCAGGCTACCGTGCTATCTAGGGTCACGTTCAGTACTTCAGGCTCGGTAATAGTGAAGTTGTTGGTTGCTGAACAATTATTGGAATCAAGAACAATGACGAAATAGTCGCCCGGTATTAAGTCGGTGTACAAATAGGTGCTGTCGAATGGTAAGTACTCCGTATCGTTGAGGTTTACGGAGAAAGGTTCCGTTCCACCTACGACATTCGAAATAAATACAGAACCGTCGCCGAATGAAAAGCAACTCACATTTTCAGTAAGGATATCGAATTGCACTGGACCAGGGGTATTCACAAATGCTGATGCGGTTTTCTGACAACCGTCAGATGAAGTAATTGTAACGGTATAATCACCTGCACATAAATCGGTGAAGGTAGCTTCCGGCCCGGCGCAAGGAAATACGCAGCCGGCGCCTATCGATGGAGATATTTCATAGGTGAAATCTCCTGCGCTGCCCGTTACTTCAAATAAATGAACTTGTCCGTCGCATTGAGCAAAGCAGGTTACATCGGTTGAATTGGAGAGAAACGTAATCTCTGTCGGTTCGCTTACTGAAATGGTATCTGTAACGATACACCCAGCATTATCTTCAATAATTACATCATAACTGCCCGCGCACAAAGCATTCAATGCAGTTTCAATACCTTGCTCATTGATCGTTGAAATGGTAAACGGTCCTGTGCCACCGCTGGGGGCAATGTCAAGAATGCCGTCACAGAAGCTAAAGCAGGATGCGTCTGTAACGATTAATTCGTAAACGATTTCATCGGGTTCTGTAACTTCAAGGTTTTCGGAGATGGAGCAATTGTTCTCATCGGTAATCGTTACGGAATAAAAGCCTTCATCCAAATTGGTCAAATTGATATTCAGTGGGGCACTGCCCTCTATGAGATCGAAAGGATTACCGTTGCGAGTCCACTCTGCTGTAAGATTTCCGCTACCTCCGAAGATGGTTCCGAAAATAATTCCGTCATCGTCACCGAAGCAATCGATGTTTGTCACGGCCGGGTTAAACACCAAGTCGGCCGGACATGCGATAGATGCTGTTGAGGTAACAACACAATTGTTTTCATCTTCAGCGGTAAAGGTGAACGTGCCGCACGTAAGACCGTCTACTAATTGTGAGCAAAAGAACTGGGTACCACTTGCATTTTGTATCGTGGTATTGCCGGTTCCGCCGGAGCACTGCAATTCAATTACACCCGCATTTTCTCCAAAGCATAATTCATCGGCTGTAACAACTGCTTCGAATGTGAACGGATCAGGAAATGTCACGTTGAAATCGGCTGTTGTATCGCGGCAACCTGCAGCGTCTTCCATCGTGATGTAGAAATTTCCTTCGTTCAAATCGGTAATCTGAAGTACACCGTTAGCGTTGGAGTAGGTATCGACCAATTGGTCGGATGTGGTATAGAGTGAATAATTCACAGTGCCATTACCACCCGAGTTGAGATCAAGAGTTGCCAGCTCATTCTCGAAGCATGGATTTGTGATGGTTGTAGCGTTACTCAAAGGTTCATCAAGACACGGATGCACCGCAGAGAAGCAAACGTTGTTTTGTAGAATGGTGGCGCCTGTGGCATTCAGCTTATACTGCAGGTTCACGCATGCATTCATATTACCGCATGTTGTGAATTGGCCAATCAGCACGCGATTATTATCGTCTGCATTGGTTGGCGAATTAGGGTAATTCTGAAAACACGATGCTCCGAAAACGGAATTTTCATCCCAGAAAAAACTTCCGCCATCGAAAACGCTCGGTGTAGCGGCTTGTTCGAAATCTGTCAACCATTGGGAGCATAATCCAAGGTAACCCAAATTGTCGCAGCCACCATTGCTGTTGCATGTCTGACCGATGGTGAGGTAGGAGTCGAATTCGCTTGTGGGGTAGATGGAATATAAACAGAGTTGATTAAATCCAAACGCATCGCCTAGCTCGTGCTGGAATAATCCGCAATCAAAGTCGAAGTAAAGCCCATCAATGGCGTCTTGAATACAATCGGCCGGTGTTTCTTGGGCGTAAATACTAGTAAGGTAGCCATCACTGTTGACGAATTGCACATACACTTTGTATGTCACATAACCATTGAGGTTGTGGCTAATACCCGGGTTTGTCAACGACTCGCCGTAATCATCGTGATGCACAATCGTTTCGATGTATATCGGTGGATTGGCCAATTGTGCATGGGTGAATTGCGCAGCCATGCACATTACTGCCAGTAGGAGCCGGTAAAATTTTTTCATCGTGTATGTTTGTTCCTTCAATGAAGTCGTCCAAATGGCTGGACGTGTTGCCTGACTCGGTTAAAAAAGCCATGCGGTGCGAATTTAATATACAACGAGGATTGTTGCGGTATTGATAATCAATGTAATTAACCGCTGAATCTTTAAATCTTAGCCTGCTATACCAGCGGCACGTACACGAGTTTCTTAGTCTCGAAAAAAGGATCGGTGAACCAATGTTGTAGTTCGTAGGTCTCAATGTCTTTTCCTAATCCTCGGATCTCTTCTGACAAATCTCCCCCTTTGAGACAAATAAGGCCGTTGGGTAATGCATTAATCTGCTTATGAGCTATTTTACCTCGGCTCCATTCAAGCAGGAGTTTTAGTTCTGCTACGGCTCGACTCACAACAAAATCGAATGGGCCTTTAATCTTTTCCGCACGCTCATGAATGGCTGTAACATTGGTGAGTCCAAGGGATTGACAGACTTCTTTCACTACATGAATTTTTTTTCCTATGGAATCGACCAGCACAAATTCTACATCGGGATTAAGAATGGCAAGTGGAATACCCGGAAAACCGCCACCGGTGCCTATATCCAGTACGCGCGAACCGGGCGTGAACTGAAGAAATTTGTGTATGGCCAAGCTGTGCAACACATGTCGAACATAGAGCTGATCAAGGTCTTTGCGGGAAATTACGTTAATCTGACTGTTCCAGTGTTGATAGAGAGGAAGCAGTTGCGCTAACTGATTTTGCGCTGTATCTGTGACTTTAGGGAAATGTTTTAACACTTCCTCCACCGAAGAATCAATAGACATCTTTGGTGTTTTGCATCATCTGAAATAGAAACTCCCTGGCCCGGAAAAGTTGTGCTTTGACGGTTCCCAGCGGTAGCTTGAGCTCCTCGGCAATTTCTTCGTAGGCCATTTCTTCGAAATAACGCATTTCAACCAGCTTTTTGTAGCGTGGTTTGAGCCTATCTACAATTTCTCGCATTTTATGTATGCGCTCTTCTTTTTGCATGGCTTCAGCCGGATCAAGCACGGAGTCTTTGATGCTTATTTCCATGGTTTCACCATCTTCATTGCTATATCCCTGATCAATAGAAACAGCCCGAATTCGCTTGCGTCGTATGAAGTCGATACAATTGTTGGTGGCAATTTTAAATAACCAAGTTGAGAATGCGTACTGTGGGGTATACTGCGCCAGGCGCTTAAAAGCCTTGCCGAATGCTTCAATGGTTAAATCGTCTGCATCGTCCCTGTCGTTCACCATTTTGAGCAACATGAAATACACCGGCTCTCGGTAGCGCTGCATGAGTTCGGCATAGGCCTTCTGGTCTTTTTCATGCAGGGCACGCTGTACGAGCTTGTAGTCGTACTGACCTTTTTCCGAAAGATGTTCGATTAGTTCCATTTCTTTGGTTTTCTCAACAGATTGGTAAAGTAAAGCGCGAAGTTGATAGCGTGCAGTTGAATTTCCAGCACCGGCGAAAGCCAGGCAATATCTCGACTGACGGCTAGCTGACCGGAAACTCGGTGCAAAATAAACATTTGTGCGACGTATCGCACCACCAATGCTCCGATTATAATCAACGGAAATGTGTGGAAATAGATTGCAAAGACTGCCGAGAGTATCATGAGCACAAAACTCATCGGCCATGCAAGAAGCATTTGTTTATGAGATGTTTTGTAAAGTCCTGAGGTGCTAAAATGTCTGCGCTTCTGAATGAACCAAGCATTCCAGGTTTCCTTCGGTGCAGAAATAGTTTGGCTGTCAGAAGTGGTTACTACAACGGTGTTATGGGAATTGGCAACTTGATTCACAAATAAATCGTCGTCACCACTGGCAAGGCTGTAATGACTTTTAAACCCACCAATTTTGAAGAACAAGTCTTTGTGGTAAGCCATATTACGGCCCACACCCATGTAAGGTTTGCCACTTCTTGCAAAGCCCAGGTATTGACAACCTATCATCAGTGTGTCGAAGCGGATCACGCGGTTTAGCCAGCCATCTTTGCGCTGGTAGGGTGAGAAACCTAAAACCAATTGATTTTGGTCGTGCATTCCTGCCGTCATTTCGGTGATCCAATGATCTGATGCCGGCTCGCAGTCGGCGTCGGTAAGAAGAATGAGGTCGTATTTGGCTGCCTTTATTCCAAGTGTTATCGCAAATTTTTTCCCTTGCATGTGCTGCTTTTCTTCATCAATGTGGATAACATGAAGTTTTGGATAACTCAAGGAAAGCGCTTTTAGGACATCGGCAGTATCATCCCAGCTGCTGTCGTTGACAATAATTACTTCAAATTGAGGATGATTTTGCGCCATGATTTTGGGCACGTTCTCGAGCAAGTTCTTCTCTTCATTGCGAGCGGCTATTATAATTGAAACAGGCTGAGCGGCCCCGGTTATGGTCATTTTATGATTGCCGGCTTTCAGAAAGCGAAACAGTAAAATGAAGATTTGAATACAGAGCGCAATTCCGAAAAGAACTGCTGCCCATATTCCCGTTGAAGATTGTTCTGTAAGGTCGGTCATGCTGAATATATGCGGGTCGAAATTATTGGCGCAAGGGCGAACGCAAAAGGAAAAAGGCCCTGGTGAAGGGCCTTTTTATCCACATTCTAATTTGGGTCAATAGGAATAGGTTACCTTCTTGGATCGATCGCCATTGATAATTAAAACGATTGATCCGGTTTTACCCGAACGGCAGTTTGTTAAATCGAATGAAAGCGTTTTGCTGATGAGTGACCGACAACCATCACCGTTTGCCACATGATCGATAAAAATGTTCAATTGCGGCGGTAAACTCTTCATGATGTTGCCATCATGCCGCCCGCTGAAAACGTGCTCTTTGCAACCTCCGCTGTATGTTACATCGAGAAAAAGTGTATCGCCATTTATGCGCACATCGCCTATTTGAAATGCGTCACTCCCTTTTACTTCAGTGTCTAACACGATTGGCAGAAGAGCAGATCTAGTTTGCTCGGAAGCGGGTTGGGCTTTCTCTTGCTGCTCACGTGGGGGATCCATCACGGTTTCTTCCGTAACCTCCACCTCCACATATTTAGCCTTTTTTGATGATTTGCATGCGGCAAAACAAGTTATGGCCAGAAATGAAATGGCGATGAGAAAGGCAGTTGTTTTCTTCATCATGTTTTAAAGATTGGATGTGATGTAATCAATAATTTTCGTCATCAGGTGAACGCGATCCTTACCGCGTACATTGTGCGCATGACCTGGATAGGCGAAGAAATCGACCTGAACTTTATTGTCAACACATGCTTTCAGGAAATTCACGTTGTGCTGCATCACTACAACGTCATCGTCCATGCCGTGAATCATCATTAGCTTACCTTTTAAGCCCTTTACATGATTGGTGAGATTGGAATTCTGATATCCCTTCGGGTTTTCTTGGGGTGTATCCATGTAGCGCTCACCATACATAACTTCGTACATCGACCAATCAATTACCGGTCCGCCTGCTACACCCACTTTAAATGTTTCGGGTGATTTAAGCATGAGCGAAGTAGTCATGAATCCACCAAAGCTCCAGCCATGCACCGCCATCCGGGAAGCATCTACGAACGATTGCTTCTTGAGCCATTCAACTCCTGTCAGTTGATCTTGCATTTCGGCGGTGCCCAACTGG